>NZ_CAJCKS010000126.1:0-13901 GCF_903970985.1 Pantoea sp. ME81
GATGTTAGTGCCTTTTCGTATGCCCAATCGAGGGTATTCATGATCATTTCTTGTGTTATCGGGTTCTTCATTGTTCTTCCTTAAAATGAAATTGTACCCAACGATTATCGGCAGCATGTAACGGAACATTAGAGCACTTACCTCTTTTACAGAATTGATAGTACTGATACCTATCAACGTTAAGTACCAGAATTAAAAGTAAGACGACATAGTATACTAATTTTCATTAAATCCCGACTTGTTGTATTTTATGAAATTAGCAACTTACATGAAATTTATTGTACTTACTAAAAAGACATAAGGTACTAATATGGGTTTTAATTGTTAATGATACCCATATATCAACGCTGCAATTTAAGTAATCTTTTAAAGTGCAATGTAATTCATTGTTATTATTATCTTTTTATTTTAATGGTGGATTGAATGAAAAAATATTTAAAATTTACATTAGTCAGGTCTTGTTTTTATTTTATTCAGCCGTTAGATTGCATCACACACAACGCAGCCACCTATTTTAATAATGGAAAATAATCATGACTACTAACTTCAGCAAAATGACACGTGCACAAATCGAAGAGCAACTTAAAGCGTACCAAGCAGAGTTAAGCAGACAGGATAAGGAATCTGAAGGTTTAGAAAAGATTCGTGAAATTATGCTTGAATACGGTATTAGTGAAAGTACTGTTATTACAAGCCTTGGGGGAAGTACCAGTACTTCAGCAAAGAAGGAAGATAAGAAGTATTCAGTACAGTTAGATGGTAAGACATACAAAACGAGCAGTAAGCAACTCACAAAAGCGATCAAAGATACTGAGGAATACCAGAACTTACCTGAAGAACAGAAAGTACTCGATACCTTCTTACGTGCATACAGTACTGAGTACTCACAGGATTACCCTTTTAACGCTAACTATGATGGAAATCAGTTCTACATGGGAATGAAAGGAACCATGAACGCGATAACGAAGAAGTACTATGCAAGTTACCTTAGTGACAATGCTCTAAGCGAAAGTACTGATACCAAGCTGTCCTTTAAGAAGCTTGCCAGCGAAGCCAGCCAATGAAGCGTCTCAGCGTAGACAGATATGAAGTACTGAAGGCTGATGATGCCGGAAGGTTCAGTACTTCATTGATGGCCTTGAAGTACTGAACCTTGAAGAACTAGCAGTTACTCATGAGGATCGTAAGAAGTTACTAGTACTTGAGGTGATTTTAGAGCAGGTAATGTAATAGGTATTCAAGGACGCTTGAGTACCTACCTTATAAAAAACATTACTATTTACTCACCTTAATCGAAAAATAATTGGATAAGTCATCACTAAAGTTTTCAATATTTTTGTAGTTTTGACTCATTATTTTCATTCCATCTTCAACCCTTTTGATTTGCTTTTTTAAAGTTGCAAGGAATTCATCATATTCTTCTACCTCTAAATCTGCTTTAGTGAGTGTGCGTTTAATTCCAGTCCAGATCATCATGTTTGATTTGAACACACTAGTATAAGCTAACAGGATTTTTTCATGGTATTGAATTATCTCAGGCTCTAATGTGCAATTAAGTTTGGTGAGTTTTTTTAATTTATGTTTAAGTAAAGCGGGTGTGATTGTTCTGTCTCTAATTTTCTCAAGATTAGTATTGCACTCATCAACTGTGCAAAAATAAGATACGTCATCTGATATTAATTCTATGTTACTTTCTAAGTAGAGAGCTAGAGCACTAACCCCTGTCCAGTGAGAATTCAATTTATAATAATCATCGAGTATTAACTCTTTTACTAAAGTATATGAGTCTTCATTTTTCTTCTGATTTATCCAGTTCGGTGCTTGCTTTATTGCATACATAGCAATGAAAGCAGTTGCAATGGTTCCTATCGTATTGAAAAAATCCATTAGGTTACCGAACTCAAAATGACCTTCTGATTTTTTCAATGCACCATTAACAACGAGCCACAGTGAAAGTACTAACAGTATCCCAATAGAAACTTCTTTAAAGACTTTCCACACCTTGCTAAACATGGTCTTATCCCTTAACCCAAAAAACATTAAATAACACAAAATCAATGATTTTCATAGATCTATGATAAATACCTCATACACAACTAATGAGGTATAACATGTTAAGAGTCGAATACAACAATATCGAAGGAAAGTACTACTTCTTGTATGTAACACCACAAGTACGGATTAGTACTACAGAACCCGATTCATTCAGCCTTGAGTACAGGGATGGCAATACGGTAGAGGTACTCAATGTCTGGTCGTATCTAAACCCTACTAAGGATGCTTTGTTCGAACTAAGAGTACTGACAGAGTACTCAAATGAAGTAATGAATGCCGTACAGGTACTCAAGGTTTGCGGGGGATGCTATGAAGATTGATACATTTAAGGTAGGAAGATTTGAGTTAAGGAATACAGAGGAAGGCATCACGTACTACATGGATGGCGAACAAGTGCAGTACGTAGAGCTAGCTTGGGATTCACCAGAACGTACCACACTTGATGTTCTTAAAGAGATGTACGACCGTGAATCCAATGATCTGGGGTTAAAGTGGGAAGTCTAATGATATTTTTATCAATATCATTAGTGACCTGTCAATTGAGAGGAAGATTGAAGTCAAAAAGGGCGTTTCGTGAATGTTGGTCTTTTCTTCTTTGAAATCTTTTTAAATAGTGGGTTCTTGTCAGTCATTGCTTCCCATGATATATACCATGAGTAAAGGAAGAAAGATGAAAATAATATTGCGTAATATATATTGTATTTGTATGGAATGATATTGTAACTCACGAAGATTAAATTCCAAATAAAAGCAACTGCCCATAGGATGTTAATTACAACAGAAACATATAAGTTCACACGACTAACTGATGGTTTGATATCAATCATGTCTAATGAGATTTTATAAAGATCACCTGATACATAGTACTCTAACTTATCTAGGTTTTTTTCCCAGTTCTCCTGCCAATACTTGCTCCCTTTATTTGCACAATAGAATGCTAACCCAAAAACAAAACCGACAATAGTTAGTCCAGGAGAGAATGCTTGTATCCATGGTTGTGTTGAATTGATACTAAAACCGACTAGACCTGCCAAAGCAGTCATAAATATCCAGAAATGATTTGCTCTCTTCCAATAAAGTTCTATTTCGAACTTTCTAATATCATGAGCTTTTGCATATGCTTCTTTGATTTTTAAGTAATTGATGGATTCCTTTAACTTTCCATCTATATGTGTCGCTAAAATGTCACCGCACATAATTCTTTTGTCATCAAGCAAATCTCTTAAGTATTTTAAATCTTGTGCTCTTACTTTTATGTGATTTTTTTTAAGAGTAGGTTTAAATCTGCTATGAGCTTCCATGTAGAGCATTTCCATTAAGACCAGAAAACAGTACTATATACCAAATCGCCCATGAACCGTAACATCGTTGTTCTGCAAACACGTGGTTCATGGGCGTATCCTTCAAAGCTTAACCGCATCCCCGATACACTTCACCGAAGCCCAGCAGTTATTACCCCAATCTGTGTCTGAGTTCTTCTGGCAGATGTTGTTTACTACTGCATCTGCACCGACTAAAGCCGCTTGTATCTTCACACCTTCAAGTGCTTCATCACGGCTCACATCCTGACGCTGATATGCATTACGGTTACAGCTTAACCCTGTTACCGTCTTGAGTACTTTAGCTTGCGGGTATGGGTTGTTCTCATGCACCTGCATGTTTGCTGCTTTAGCTCGCTGTGTAGAGGACAGGTCATCAATTTTTGGGTTAGACATACAGGCAGTAAGTGCCAGTACAGGTAGTAGCACGCATATTGTTTTCATTGTTAGTACCAGTATTACCAGAGGTACTAAAAATCTAGTTTGGTTCTATCAGAACGGCAATTCACACTGGTCTACAAACCTGTCTATATCCCCTCCATGGGCTTCGATCATTTGCTGATGGTGTAAAAACCAACTAGTTACATCAAAGATAGATACTGGTTCCTCTAGCACAAACCAGTATGCAGTATCAGTTACCCGACCGAACCAAAACATACGCTGATCACCAACTCGTTTTGTCTCTACTAAAACTACTTGTCCGGGATCTATACGTTCAAGATACCCGCCTTTGTGAAGTACCGTTACACGTTCAGTAGTCGTAAAGTACTGAACGCCGTTAGTTTGTGCAGGGTTAAACCCGTTCTTGTTTCCCACAGTCAAATCCCCCTACCAAATCAATATTACTGTAAGGATATACAGTGGTATTTGAAGTTACAAGCACAGGCAGTGAAAATAGAATAAAAATGATCATTTTCAATGCGTTATGTTGATCATTGAGTGCTGTCAGTACTTCCATTGATATCTAAAATGATTAAATATTGATCATCTATTCAAATCGGATATCAAAACAATGGATGGTTTTTGCACGGTGCTACACAACGAAGACGGCAAGATTTTCGGCTTACAACTTGAAGGGCTGATTGATAGTACTGAAGGCTTCATTGAGCTACTTCAGTTCATAGAGGGGAAGGCCGGATACATAGAGCAGCATGAACTCTTGCTGATAGTGCCTATAGGTTTCGGCATCGCTTCTGTACTCAACCATGAAACGAACATAAGCAAGTTACTTGATACGTACCCATTCATACGCCTGATGATCTACGAGAATTTCCCAAACCTAATTCATGGGCGTAAGAACCAGTTGTTGCAACACTTGTGTACTAACTACCAAGTGTGGCTCGGTAATCTCG
This sequence comes from Pantoea sp. ME81, assembly GCF_903970985.1. Lineage (NCBI taxonomy): Bacteria > Pseudomonadati > Pseudomonadota > Gammaproteobacteria > Enterobacterales > Erwiniaceae > Pantoea > Pantoea sp. ME81. Next base: position 4,727 of record NZ_CAJCKS010000126.1, read on the forward strand.
GTAGTGTGATGCGTACAAACCTTGTAGGAGTGATGCAAGGCTGCTTTGACGGTTTAGTACTCGATAAGCAATTCACCAATGGGAACAAGGATAAAGGCATATTCCCCGTAGTACTGAATGAAATGAGTAAATACACAAATCACCTGATTGTGTCTGGCATTCACACTGGCAGGTATCGATCCGTGCGTATTGCTCACATAGAACAACAATTAATGTAGGAATAACAAAAATGAAAAAACTACTCATAGCAGCAATCATTGCTCTAATCACAGCATGTACTTCGCATCACTCATGGGTGGATAAAGCCTTTGTTGGCTACGTTGACCAACAGGCCGTAGTACTCTTTGATGCAGGTGTACGGAATGGGGTGAAGTACTACAGACCGCAGTTCCAGAGTCAGTGCCATTACAACAAGGCATACTTTGATGAACAGTCTAGTACTGGATGCGTAATCAACGAAGCACGTATAGCAGATCTGCACTTATACAGTGACCATGTAGAGCGTGCACCTCGACGTGTCAGTACTCAGGTTAACCATGAGTTCTTGGAAGGGGTGAGCGGATTAGATATCTAAAAGTAATAATCCAGCAAAGTTCCTAGCATAATTTTATGCTAGGAAGTGAACATGGCTATTCCTTTTTAGAAAATTCACATTGGCTATTTGATATTATTTTGAAATTATTTTTGTCTTTGATGATTACACTATCACCTGATGTTGCCAATACTTGTTGTTGATTGCAAAGAGTGTTGTTTTTATGGATGACAGTATAAAGGCCACCAATTACTAGGCTGAGGATTGACAGTGCAACACAGCGATGCATCAAGACAAAATAATATTGTTGATCAGCAGTTAAAAACGTTAGGCGAGGTTTGGTTCTGTTGTCGTGAAATTCTTTGTTAATCGATTCTATAATGCTTAAGTCGTTGCGGAATAAAATCGGTAAAATAAAGTCTCTGCCTATAACTGGAAGGGAGGTAAAGAACAAAACAATAAAATGGTAAAGTTTTAGATCAGGTATGAATAGAAACGCAGAAAGCGTAAGGAATAGAAACATCCCCAAATACACTATCGCCAGTCTTGTGATTGGCTTTAAGTTTTTAAACTCTATTGTAATGGGGGTGTCCAAAAGAGGACCTATGAATATTGATAGCACTGATATTAAAAAGAAACAAAATGATGACATGCTTTGGATAGTAATGTTAATTAACTCAGTGGGTATATTGTAATGGTAGAAAATACCTAACTGAAAACAGTAAGCACAAAAGTATCCTGTAGCAGTAACGTAGAGAACAGACAAACCATCCGATAGTTTCATGAAAGAAAAGCCTTAATAAATTTTGGGTATTGTAAATCAAATTTCTTGTGTTCGCTAGGTTCTCCGACGTTCGACGAAGATCGTGCAGTTTCGCATCGAGTCATTTTTTAGATATCTGACTAAAAAATCCCAACCCGAACCGAATTAAAAAATCATATATCCAATGTCGTGACACTCACAATCTTCCGGTGAAGCAGAACAAACGCATATATTAACAACCTTACAAGCTGTTTTGTAGTCACGGCATTGCTTTAAAATATTTCTTATCTGATAAGTGGAAACGTGTTCAGTTTTACTAAAAAATCCTATGCACCAATACGAACGCATTTTGTAATCTGATTTATTAAGATGAGATTGTTTTATAGATTGTAGCTTATGAGCATCCAATAACATTTTATTGTGTAAGCTATCAGCAGTCCCATCGCATTTTAGCTCAATGTACATATAATGGTCATTCTCGAATCTTTTATTTCGAACTAACAAATCAACGAAAATCCCAACCCTACCTGTTTGATACCTCATATCAGGCACTGCGGGCACTTCACGTTTAGCCTCACATCTACAATTTTTTTCAAGATGATATTCTAATTCTACCTGAAGCCACTTTTCCCAATCCTTATTTGGACGCTTGAGGATAAGCTGTAGCTTGTCCTTAATTAATTCATCTTTGAGGAAGCTAGAAATCGCTTTGTCTAAAATTTTAAACTCTGAATCAAAATCCATTTTGCCAACCATAAATAATAAAAAAGGGATTTTATGAAAACGATAAGCATTAATCAACTAGCTAAGCAATATGGGTATGATGAGTCCACCATAAGGCAAATTTGGATTCCAAAAGGGCTGGATATGAACCTTCCAGAGCAAGATATCAGGGCATGGATAGTTCAGAACATATTACAACCGCTACGAGAAACAGACCTACGGGAGCAAATGGATCGTGAGAAGCTACGTAAGCTACAGGCAGAAGCAAGTCAGGCAGAGTTAGAACTCAACAAGCAGCTTGAACTGGTGGTCGATACATCCTACTTAGAATCCAGTCTTAGCGAGTACTTCAGTCAACTCAAAAACTATCTTCGCACAATCCCCCAGAAGCATTACTTAGAACTCTTTGAATCAGAGGATCCACTACAACTAAAACAGAAACTAGCAGACTTTATAGATAAAGTACTAAATGAAATTGGCACTCATGAATACGAGATGCCAGAGGAAGAAAATGAACAAGGACAAGTTAACGAAGATCCTGAACAGGGCAGTTCAGAAGATACTTCCACCTAAAAAACTAAAACCTTCCGATTGGTGTGAAGCTAATCTAACTTTCCCAGATGGCCCGATGGGTGGACAAAGACTTACTTTATTTGAATTTCAAAAAGAACCACTAGACATAATTACAAATCCTCGCATCAGAAAAGTAGTACTTCAATCTTCAGCCCAGCTATTAAAGACAACAGTAATGTTAAACGCTGCGATGTACTTTATGGCTAATGATAATTCAAATATGGCATTTGCTTCCAGTACTGGAAAAGAAGTAAAGCTAATGAAGACGGGTAAGTTTGATAATGTGATTGCCCGCTCTGAAGTACTATGGAGTGACCCCGAGCCCATAGACAAATCTGCCCTATATTTTGAGCATAGGAGGAGTCTATGGGCACACCACGATTTACCCCTGAGTTTAAAGAAGAAGCCGTCCGCCAGATCACCGAGCGGGGCTATTCCGTCGCCGACGTTTCTGAACGCCTGGGCGTCTCGCAACACAGCCTTTATAAATGGATCCGCTCTATAAAACCTGATGCCAGCGGGCACCAGGCGCAGGATCTGCTGGATGCCCGGACGGAGATCCTCCGGTTGAAAGCGCAGCTCAAGCGAACTGAGGAGGAGCGGGATATCCTGAAAAAGGCAGCGCGGTACTTTGCAAGGGAGCCCGACTAAAGTACCGCTTCATTAACGATCACCGTCAGGTCTGGTCGATCACACTGATGTGTCGGGTTCTGAAGGTTGCCCGTTCCGGTTTTTACGTCTGGCTTCACTGCCCGGTATCAGCCGGAGAGCAGGATAATCAGCGACTGCTGACGCTTATCCGCGACTCTTATACCCTGAGTGGCGGCGTTTATGGATACCGACGGGTCCACAGTGACCTGCGAGAAATCGGAGAGGTATGCAGTAAAAACAGGGTAGCGAAAATTATGCGGCAGAACAGAATCAAGGCCGTACATGGCTATAAAATCCCGCGAGGAGCATGGGGACGTCCGTCAGTCATTGCTCCTAACCGGGTACAGCGGGAGTTCACAGTCGTTAAACCGAACCAGGTCTGGGTAACGGATATTACCTACATACGGACCTGGCAGGGCTGGCTGTATCTGGCCGTGGTGATAGACCTGTTTGCCCGCAATGTGGTGGGCTGGTCAATGAAACCCTCACTGTCGCGCGAACTGGCGCTGGATGCTCTCCTGATGGCCGTCTGGCGACGAAGGCCTGAGGAAACCGTTATCGTACACAGCGACCAGGGAAGCCAGTATGGCAGCGATGACTGGCGACGGTTCTGCCAGGCTAATAACCTGTCACCCAGCATGAGCCGACGCGGCAACTGCTGGGATAATGCAGTGGCAGAATCCTTCTTCAGTTCGCTAAAAAAAGAGCGCATCAGAAAGCGGATCTATAAAACCCGGGATATGGCCCGGGCTGATATCTTTGATTATATCGAAGTGTTCTACAACCGGACACGACGCCACAGCCACCTGGGAGGCATCAGTCCAGAGGCCTTCGAAAAGGCCTCGTCGTGAGGACAGTGAATGTCTACGGGAACGGGGTCACTCCACAACCCCATTACGTATCAGATTGATACTGGTTCGTATGAACGTGTTACTGCTGATGAGATCATTCATTACTACATACCTGAGTTCCCTAATCAGGAACGAGGTATACCAGATCTATTTGCTGGTCAGAAAGTACTTCAGGAACTACAGGAATACATTCAGGCAACATTGGTTAGTAAGAAAGTTGCGGCAAGTACTACAGCCTTTATTACTAACGCTAATCAGACTGATTATGAACTGGAAGAGGGTGAAGATACACGTCTTAACGTTGAGTACTTAGAAGCAGGAAGCATCTATGAACTGAACCCAGGGCAAGATATTAAATCTGTAAATCCGAATGCTGGTGTTGATGGTATTGATTCTTTCGTAAATAACTTAATGAATCAAATTAGTATGTCATTAGGTATTACAAAAATGAATTTGATGGGGGATACGAGCCAGGCTTCGTTTTCGGCAGCCAAATTAGCAGACAGATTACAACAAACTACTTTCAAAACGAGAAGTAATGTACTCATCAGTCGGGTACTTAAAAAGATCTACTCAAACTGGTTGGCTAATGAATTGCTAAATAATAGTAAGTTAGGCAGTTTCAGCAACTTTGATGATCTCGTTGTAGCTCACTACATTCCCGTTAAGACTATTTCAATAGACCCGGTTAAAGATGCCCAATATGAAATTCTATTACTCGATGCTGGACTTAAATCAAAACAACAAATTATTCACGAAATGGGGTATTCACCAGATGTAGTGTTTAAACAAATTGAGGAAGAAAAATCACATGGAAGTGATGAAGAAACAAAAGCGGGAGATGAGAGTACAGACACTACCGACAAATAATGAAAGTCGTGAAGTACTAATTGCATTCTCAAGTGAATCCCCAGTAACTCGTACTATCAATGGTAAGGACTACCAAGAAATTCTACTTCATACCTCTGAAGCCGTAGATCTCTCACGTCTGAATAATGGTGCAGCACTGCTATTCAATCATGATTTTGATAAGCATATTGGCATTGTTGAAGATGCCAATATTGATTCTGACAAAATCGGGCGTGCTTTAGTACGTTTCTCAAGTGTTGGAATGGGTGATGAGAAGTACCAACAGGTTAAAGAAGGTGTACTTCGTAAAGTATCCGTTGGCTATGAAATCAATGATTATGAAATCGATGGTGAAAACCTAATTGTTACTAATTGGGCCCCTTATGAAATCTCTATGGTATCTGTACCTGCTGATGATTTTGTTGGTGTAGGTCGTTCATTAGAAGTACCCGAAGGTACTGAAGAATCAGAACAACCAGTACCAGAAGAACCAATTGCCGAAGTACTTCAAGATGAAGTACATGCAGTAGTTGATGAAGTCGAGGAAGTACTTTCTGAATCAGCACAAGTTGTTGAAGAAGTTATCGAAGATGTTAAGTCTGAAGTAACTGAGTTAATAAATAAAGATGAAGAACAACGCATTGCCGAACTGAACGGAATGGCTCGCGTACTCAAAATAGACGTATCTGAAGCAATTGCTAAAGGAATTAGCGTTGAAGATTTCAAACGTCAAATGAAACAACCTATCAAGGATGATAACAATATTATGGAAAATAAATTTTCTCTATCTAATAGCATTCGTGCAATGTCTAACCTAGACGCTGAAGTTGAAGGCTTAGATATGGGTACTCGCGGCGTTAAAGTACCTGCAAATGCTTTACGTGCAGTCAATACAACTACTGGTGCAAATCTCATTCAAGAAACTATCGCGTATGATTCATACATCGATATTCTTCGTGCTAATTCAATCCTGGCTAAATTCCCGATTACGGTAATTTCAGGTCTAGAAGGTGACGGTAAGCTATCACTACCTGCACTTAATGCAGACTTCACCGATTCATTCGGTTTCGTAGCAGAAGATGGTACTTCACCAGAAGCTACCCCGGCGTTCGGGAAGGTCACTCTTGAACCTTCAGACTTTACTGGTTCAGTTTACCTAACCCGTATCATGATGAAATCAAGTGCAGCGGCTGAACGATACACTACCGATGCAATGATCAAAGGTGCTGCTTCTCAGCTCGAAAAGCATGTTATGGCCAATGTAGTAAGTGAAGCCGTAGCCGCTGGTAATACCGCTGCTGTTGCTACCATTGATTTCGATTCTGTAGTAGATGCAATGGGTGTACTTGGTTCAAAGAACGTAGCTTCAGGTACTGTTGTTGCTGTAATGAGTCCTGCTACCCGTGCAACCCTACGTAAGCAGGTAGTGAAGGGTAACACCGCTGCTAAGTTCCTCGTTGAAGGCCAGGGTGACGCACAACTACTAGCGGGTGAGATTCCAGTAGTAGAAAGTACCCTAGTTGCTGACGGTCAGGTAATCCTCGGTGATTTCAGCCAGATCGTAATTGCACAATGGGGTTCTGATGTAGAACTAGACCGCGATACAACAACTTCCCGTAATCGTGGTGGCTTGTATCTACGTGTTTGGGCGACTATGGATACTAAAGTTGCTCGTAAAGAATCATTCTACGTACTAACAGTGACGCCATAATCATGAGGGCGTTTACTTCTTCACAGTTAAACGCCTTGATTGAAACGTTTGGTGAGCCATTGGTACTTACTGATGGTTCAACTCTTACCGTTATTTTCGAATCTCAGACTGTCGCAATCGATACGCCTGAAGGATTCGTTGAAACAGAAGAAACCTACCTAACAACAAAAACAGGCTTGATGAATTATCAAAGTACTTTCATGTACGGCGGTAATCTACAAGTTGTCTATAACATTGTTGATGACCTATCCGGCATTATCAATGTCTATTTCAGGGAGTCCAGCACATGAATTTAATTACCATTAAGAATCATGTCAGTGATTCCCTTTTTTCTTTAGGTTTTCAGGTAAGAAAAGCGACAACTATCAATCAAGATGCGGCAGAGTACATTTTAGTACTAACCAATCTATTAGAACAAAATGAGAACATACCAATGGGAGTGCAGAACTATAGTACTCTCACGATGGATGTTATGTGCACTTCAAAGGATGAATCTAAAGTACAGGAAGTAATGACGACAGTTTACGATCATGTTCGTACAGTTGATTTCCTAAAGTCATTCGTTACAGAAAAGCAGATCAATGTAAGTACTATTACAGTTAGTTCAATAGCCGACGACACCGACGTAACAAGCGGCATAAATACCCTGATGCTAACAATTCAAATGAATTATATATCGAGGTAATTAAATGTCGTCAATTTTCCACGGTGGAAATACCTACATCTTCTATAATACCGATGCCAATAACAACATTCCAACTAGTGTTACTTATAAAAACATCGATGAACTTGGTGCATTCCCCCAAGTTAAAATAAACTCAAGTACTACATCGTTGGAAACGTACAATGATGAATGGGTACAAGTACTATCAGGTAACATGAGTATCGACTCAGTTAGTATTGTAGTTCACTACATTGCCACTAACGATTCACATCAATTCCTTGATAATGCATTTTCAAATTCTACTAATTTTCAAATCAAAGTAAGCCTGTATGAATCACAGGACTCGCTTGATCAGCACTATGTAATCCTTAATGGTTATATCAGTGGTTACACCGATTCTGGTGATCAGAATGAGGTCTATAACCGTACCTATACTTTTGTTGCTGAAGATCTCATTACAAGGGGTACGGCACAAGATCCACCGCAATTGAAACAAGGTGATTTTGGTATTGGTTCTGATGGTGAAACGTACCCACAGTACGAAAGTGAAACACCTACAGGTAACAGCTTTATCAAAGTACCTGCATTGCGTGCTGATAATCCTATTAATGGTGATCTTGGTGGCTTTGCTTTCGTTGATAATGGTGGTGATAAGACCGCACAGTTGGCTATGCCTTCTGAGGGGAACTTGGGCATTTATATCAAGAATACCGATCACGATTGGCTAAGTGTTCCATTAAAGGCAACCAATGATGCTTTATATGTACCTCTAACACGTACCATCAACGGGAAAGTACTTTCAAGCAACATTACCCTTAGTGCATCAGATGTATCAGCATTGCCTCTATCTGGCGGTACTCTAACAGGAGCACTAACTGGTACAGATGCAACATATAGCGGAACAGTACAGGCTAATGGTTTAACCCTCACCAATGCCTTACCAGTTACACAAGGCGGTACAGGCAACATTACCGGTAATGCCCCTACGTCAACACTTGCTGCTTCCTCTACGAAGCTGGCAACCGCCAGAACGGTAAGAACTAACCTTGCCAGTACTTCTACCGCTAGCTTTGATGGCTCAGCGAATATAACCCCCGGTGTTACAGGGACACTACCAATTGCAAATGGTGGTACAGGTAATACTACGGGTCTTGCTGTTTCAGCAACGAAATTAGCTACTGCCAGAACGGTAACTATCAATCTTGCGAGTAGTACCGCTGGATCTTTTGATGGTACAAGCAACATTACACCGGGTGTGAGTGGCATTCTTAGCCTTGCAAATGGTGGTACTGGTGCTGCTACATCAGATGATGCATTGGTTAGCCTGGGTATCAAGGCTCTTGGATTAGGTGCAGACACTTTAAGTACTATTACCGACTTCAATACGGTCACAATCAGCGGTCTTTACCGTTATACGAGTAATACTGCCAACAGCCCATTTACAGGGCAGTCAGGAACGATGATTCATCTTCCTTACAGCACTACTTATTGTTCACAGATGGCCTTCCATATAGGGCAGACATCAGCATCAGTAAACCCACAGATTTACCAACGAGTAATGGTGCAAGGTGTCTGGACTTCGTGGAAACAGTACGCAAGTGCTGGTATCAACTCAGATATCACTTCCTTTACTGCACTTAGTGGCCCACTAACATTAGGTGGTGACGCACAGCAAGATGCACAAGCCGTTACCCTAAGACAGCTAACAGCGGCAACCGCTGGTGGTGGTTCAAGTGGTGCAACACTCAATGGTGTTATGAATAACTTTCTTGGTGCGGTTGAGTGGTTTAACGGTACTCGTGCATCACTACCTTCAGGACATTTAGCCGCTGACGGTCAACTTCTTAAGCGTGCTGAT
>NZ_CAJCKS010000127.1:0-13861 GCF_903970985.1 Pantoea sp. ME81
TTTAACGCGCAGCCATTGGGGCATGGTGCTGGGCCATTTAGGCGTTGCCGTGACCGTGGTAGGCATCGCCTTCAGCACGCAGTACAGCGTCGAACGCGATGTGCGCATGAAGTCGGGCGATACCGTGGATATTCACAACTATCACTTTATTTTCCGTGATGTACACAATCTGCAGGGGCCGAACTATAGCGGCGGTGTGGCGATTATTGACGTCACGCGCGACGGGAAGTTTGAAGCCGTGCTGCATGCGGAGAAACGCTTCTATACAGCGGCACGCACCATGATGACCGAAGCGGCGATCAGCGGAGGCTTCACTCGCGATCTCTATGCAGCACTCGGCGAAGAGCTGGATGACGGTTCATGGGCGGTACGCATCTATTACAAACCGTTTGTGCGCTGGATCTGGTTCGGCGGCGTGTTTATGGCGTTCGGCGGCCTGTTGTGTTTACTGGATCCACGTTACCGTTCGCGTAAAAAAGCGCAGCAGGAGGAGCTGGCATGAGTAAGAAGATCCTGTTCATCCCGTTAGTGCTGTTTCTGCTGCTGGCGGCGGCGCTGTTGTGGCAGTTGTCTCGCAACGCTAATGGGGATGATCCCACGCGTCTGGAATCGGCGCTGATTGGTAAGCCGGTACCGGTTTTCAAACTGGAAGCGCTCGATAAGCCGGGCAAAATCTACGATCAGCAAGTTCTGACCGACGGCAAACCGATCCTGCTCAATGTCTGGGCCACCTGGTGCCCGACATGCCGTGCTGAGCATCAGTATCTCAACACGCTGGCCGAGAAGGGCATTCGCGTCGTCGGGCTGAACTACAAAGATGATCGCACCAAAGCGGTCACCTGGCTGAACACGCTGGGCAACCCTTACGCGCTGAGCCTGTATGACGGTGACGGCATGTTAGGTCTGGATCTCGGCGTCTACGGTGCGCCGGAAACCTTCCTGATCGACGGCCACGGTATTATTCGTTATCGCCATGCGGGGGATATGAATGATCGCGTGTGGAACGAAGAAGTGAAACCGCTGTGGGATAAATACAGCAAGGGGGCCGGTGCGTGAAACGGCTGCTTTTGTTAATCGCGGGCATTCTGCTCAGCACCAGCCTGTGGGCTGCCATTGATACTTACCAGTTCGATTCGGTACAGCAGGAAGAGCAGTACCGCGATCTCACCGGTTCACTGCGTTGCCCTAAGTGTCAGAACAACAGCATTGCCGACTCCAATGCGATGATTGCCGCGGACATGCGTCTGAAAGTGTATGAGCTGATGAAGCAGGGCCAAAGTCGCCAGCAGATCATCGATTATATGGTGGCGCGCTACGGCAACTTCGTCACTTATGAACCACCGGTTACCCCTTCAACGTTGATTTTGTGGGTGGGGCCTGCGCTGTTTGTGGTGCTGGGCGGCTTGATTATTATTCTGCGCAATCGCCGGGGGAAAACCCGTAGCGATCTCGATGACGATGAACAACAACGCCTTGCGGCGATTCTTAAGCGTGACGGGAAGCCGTAATGACTGGATTCTGGATTACCCTGATTATTTTGCTGGTGGCGGCCTCGGCGCTGTTTCTCAGTGCAGGCTGGCGTCAACGTCAAGCCACTAGCGGCGATCGCGATCGTCTGAATACCGATTTCTACCAGCAGCGCCTGCGCGAATTAGCGCGTGATGAAGAGGAAGGTGTGGTTGCCGAGCGCCCGGAGATGGTGCGTGAACTGCAACAAACGCTGCTCACCGATGTGCCGAACGAGCACGCCGCGCGCATCCATAGCAGTAGCCGTTGGGTGCTGTTGCCGGGACTGATTATATTGTTGCTGGTGTCGGTTGGCTTTTACCTGAAGACAGGTGGACTGGCGCAACTGGCCGGTTGGGTTAGCGTGCAGCAGGAATACCCCCAGTTGCGCGCCCGTGTGATGGATCCCAAAGCGGCGCCCTTAACCATGGAAGAGTTGGCTCGCCTACAATTAGGGTTGCGCACCGCTTTGCAAGACGATCCGCAAAACCTCAATGACTGGACGATGCTGGGCCGCCTGGGCATGGTGCTGAATAACGCGACGAATGCCAGCCAGGCCTTCCAGCGCGCATTGCAACTGGCACCTGATAATCTGGAACTGCAGCAGGATTATGCCGAAGTCCTGACGCGCTCCAGCGATCCGCAGGACAACCGCCAGGCCAATGTAATGCTGAAAGATCTGCTAAAACGCGACCATAGCAACGTGCGCACCCTAAGCTTGTTGGCATTTAATGCTTTTGAGCAGCAGCAATATGATCAAGCGATTGGCGCCTGGCAGGTGATGCTGAAGCTTCTGCCCGCGGGTGACAAGCGCATTACCATGATAGAGCGCAGCATTGAACAAGCGAAAACTGATGCGGGACAGCAAAATAGTCACCTGGCATTGACGGTGAGTTTAACTCCGCAGGCAGAAAAAATGTTACCGCAAGGCGGAGTGTTGTATATTTCTGTGTCTGACGGTGTTTCACCGGTGCCTGTGGCTGTGAAGCGTTTACCGCTGAGCCATTTCCCGTTATCGCTCACGCTGGATGACAGCAACGCCATGATGCCCGATCGCCTGCTTTCGGTGCAGCATCAGGTGCAGGTCAGGGTGCGTATTTCGCGCGATGGTAGCGCCAATCCTCAGTCGGGAGACTGGTTTGGCTTAAGCGCGATCACCCCCTGGGATGGTCATCAGCAACTGGCTGTGGAGATTAATCAACAGCAGCCCTGAAGCGATACATTATTCAACCGCACAGGGAGATAAGAATGAATAACCGCCTGACCGGTCTGGCGCTGGCCAGCTTGCTGCTGGTGGGATGTGCCAGTTCCAAACCGGCCGATCCAACGCAGCCTGCCCAGCGTAGCGATCCGCTCGAAGGCTTTAACCGCACCATGTTTAACTTCAACATGAACGTGCTGGATCCTTATGTGGTGCGCCCGGTTGCGGTTGCCTGGCGCGATTACGTGCCGGTGCCTGCGCGCAGTGGTATGAGTAATTTCCTCGGCAACCTGGACGAACCGGCCAGCATGCTGAACTCGATTCTGGTGGGTGAACCGCGCCAGGCAGGAATCCACTTCACGCGTTTCTTCCTCAATACCGTATTGGGCTTGGGCGGATTTATCGATGTGGCGGGCAAAGCGAATCCTGAACTGGCGCGAGAAGTTCCGCACCACTTCGGGAGTACTCTGGGTCGTTACGGTGTGGGCTACGGTCCTTATGTGGTTCTGCCGGGTTATGGCAGCTTCACGGTGCGTCAGGATGGCGGCGACTATGTCGATACGCTTTATCCGGTACTGAGTTGGCTGACCTGGCCGATGTCGATTGGTAAATGGACACTGGAAGGTGTGGAGACACGTGCACAGCTGTTGGATTCCGATGCCATCCTGAAACAGCAGCAGGATCCGTATGCGTTTATCCGCAACGCCTACTTCCAGCGTAATGATTTCCTCGCCAATGGCGGGAAGTTAAAACCGGAAGAGAATCCGAATGCCAGTGCGATTCAGGATGATTTGAAGGACATCGATTCACAGTAACAAAAATGGCGACCTTAACAGTCGCCATTTTTTATGGTTTCAGCATCAGAACTTGTAGTTAAAGTTCGCGCCGTACAGCCAGGCTTTACCTTCGGAGTTAAAGGTGTAAGGCCCTTCTTTCACCGTGACTTTCTGGCCGTGCATGTAAGAGATACCGAGGTCAACTGACGCATTTTCATTGAAGGCGTAAGAAGCACCGGCGCTCAACCACAGACGGTCCTGATCCGGAATCGAGATAGAACGTTTGTCGGCGGGAACCGGGCTGTCATCAAACGCGATACCGGTACGGAAAGTCCAGTTATCGTCGTAGAAGTAAGTGGTACCCAGCGCGATGCGATACGCATCCTTGAAGCCTTCATCTTTATAGAACAGTGTCTGACCGTTGCTGCCAGTGGCCTTCAGCTCCTGGAACTGGCTCCAGCTGGTGTAGGTCAGGCTATAGTGTACGGCCCACTGCGGTGCCACTTTATGCCAGCCCGACACTTCCCACATCTCTGGCAAGTTCAGCGTGAGTGAACCCGGAATGGTCTGGCCGCTGGTGCCGTATGGCAGGCCTAAAGCAGTCGCCTGCGGTGTGCCGTTGTAAGCGATTGGGATGCTGCTCTTATAATCGCCGTCAAAGTCGATTTTGACTTCTGAACGATAGGTGAAGCCGAAGCGGTTGTTTTTATCCACTTCATACAGGATGCCAGCGTTCCAGCCGTAACCCCATTCATCACCTTTCAGGTGGGCAACCTGAGTATCCGCTGGCATGCCGACGCGAGCGCCGGCTTCACCCGCATAACGTTCGATTTTTGCTTTAGCGTAAACCGCATCAAAGCCAACACCAAAGCTGAAGTGCTCGTTCAAACGATAAGCGGTGCTAAGGTTAAAGTTACCGGTCATCAGGTCGGTTTTACCACCGTAACCGCCAGCGGTGTAACCGTCATTGAACTCTGTCGCCAGACCATAGTTAGAGGTGACGGATGCGCCTACCCACCACTGATCGTTAATCGGATGAACGTAATGGAGGTTAGGGATCCACTGATTCGGTGCGATGTTTTTCGCATTCAGGCTGTTGCCGGTTGGGCTCTGGCCGCTGATATCCACTTCTGGATCAATATAAACGGTACCGATGGAGAAAGAAGGGCGATCCATCAATGCCATGGTCGCCGGGTTACGACTGGCAGATGCGGCGGTATCGCCCATCGCACCTTCACCTGAATAAGCACGACCTAAACCAATTGCTGAGAATTCATTAAGTTGAAAGCCTGCGGCGTAAACCTGGGAAGAGATAAGCGCCACTGCAGCTGCCACAGCTGACTTTGCAAACAGGTTCTTATGGTTCATGACCACAACCTCATCTAGATTTATTATTAAACGTTGTTACGTCGCGTAACAAAGGACGGCGGATTGTAGGGACTGATGACAAAGGCACATATCAGACCAGTGCGACGAGTATAGGTCTGACCTGTGTATTTGTTGCAATAATGTTTTTTAAATATTTCCGATTTGATCGATAAAATCAGATCTGCTTAACAAAATCTTGTCGATGCCCATCTAGCATAGCGGTCAAATTTGTTCTGGATCAATTTTTAGTGTGATATTCGTCACTTAGCCGCTGAGAGATAGAAGCCAGGCCGCGCGGGGCGTACACTTTGTGTCAGAAAATGATCCGATTGTGTCGATTTATCGTCAGGAGAAAACAATGACTGATGCCATTAAAAAATGCAGTGCCACGGAAACGGCGGCGTGCTGCTGCGTTGATGTAGGCACCGTAATGGACAATACCGATTGCACGGCGAGCTGGTCTGGCGCTTTTGCCGATCGTCATGCGGCTGAAGCGATGCTGAAGCACCTGACGGACAAAGCGCGTCAGGTTGAATCCGAGCCTTGCGAGATTCACGCAGAATTCGTTGAAGAAGCGCCAGGCCTACGCCTGAATGTTGATTTCACTTTTGCCTGCCAGGCCGAAACCTTGATTTTTCAACTCGGCTTACGCTAATCCTGTCGCTGCCGGAAGCCCTTCCGGCAGCGTTTTCTCTTTTTCGTGTCTTCCCTCGCACTTTTTTTCTTCTGTTATTGGCGACTTAGCAACACCTGGTTAACACTGATGATCAGGTCAGACCTGTTTGGCAATGATGCTACGGTCGTAAATTACAGGTGAGTGCAATGAGCAAAGCGCAGCCGCTGCTGACGCGTCAGGGCGAACGAATCGCCATAACCCATGGATTACGCACGCCTTTCGCCCGTCAGGCGAGTGATTTTCATGGCATTCCCGCGCTGGAGTTGGGGCGCATGGTGGTGTCAGAGTTGATGGCGCGCAGCGAATTGCCGGTCGACGTTATCGATCAACTGGTATTTGGCCAGGTGGTGCAAATGCCGGAAGCGCCCAATATTGCGCGCGAAATCGTGCTGAGCAGCGGATTGAGCGTGCACACTGATGCATACAGCGTCAGTCGTGCCTGTGCTACCAGTTTTCAGGCGGTGGCGAATGTGGCGGAAAGCCTGATGGCGGGCACCATCGATGCGGGAATCGCCGGTGGTGCGGACTCCTCTTCGGTGCTGCCGATTGGCGTCAGTAAAACGCTGGCCCGGGCATTGGTCGATCTCAACAAAGCGCGCACCTTCAGCAAAAAGATGCAAATTCTACGTCGTTTACGTCCGCGCGATCTGTTGCCGGTTCCTCCTGCGGTTGCCGAATACTCTACCGGCTTGCGAATGGGTGATACCGCCGAACAAATGGCGAAAACCCACGGCATCACACGTGAACAACAAGATGCTCTGGCGCTGCGCTCACATCAGCACGCAGCACGTGCCTGGCAGTCAGGCGTGCTGGCGCAGGAAGTGATGGCGGCCTTTGTACCGCCATGGAAAGCACCAATTGAGCAGGACAACAACATTCGCTTTAACGCCAGCGCTAGCGACTACGCAAAATTGCGACCGGCCTTTGATCGTCGCCACGGTTCCGTCACGGCAGCCAACAGCACACCGCTGACCGATGGCGCGGCCGCGGTGATTTTGATGCGTGAAGGCCGTGCACGAGAACTGGGAATTACGCCGCTTGGCTATCTGCGCAGCTACGCGTTTACTGCGATTGATGTCTGGCAGGATATGTTGCTGGGTCCCGCTTATGCCTCTCCGCTGGCGCTGGATCGCGCTGGCATTACCCTCCACGACCTGACGCTGATCGATATGCACGAAGCCTTTGCGGCACAGACGCTGGCCAATCTGAAAATGTTCCGTGATGAGCGTTTTGCGCGAGAGGTACTGAATCGCCCGCATGCCTTGGGTGAAGTGAATGAAGAACGTTTCAATGTGTTGGGCGGCTCCATTGCATACGGCCATCCGTTTGCTGCCACTGGCGCGCGTATGATCACCCAAACGTTGCATGAACTGCGGCGGCGCGGCGGCGGATTAGGACTGGTGACCGCCTGTGCAGCGGGCGGATTAGGCAGCGCAATGGTTCTGGAGGCCGAATAATGAGCGCATCTGCATTCCATTTACACATGCGCCTCGATCATGTCGGCATCATTACCATCGACGTGCCGGGCGAAAAGATGAACACGCTGAAAGCGGAGTTTGTCCCACAAATAAAAGCGGTGCTGGCTGAAGCGCGCAGCAATCCGAAGCTGGCGGGATTAGTGCTGATTTCGGGTAAAAGCGATAACTTTGTCGCCGGTGCGGACATCAGCATGATCGCCGATTGCCAGACGGCAGAAGAAGCGGAAGCTTTAGCCCGCCAGGGGCAAGAGGTAATGGCGGAGATTGCGGCGCTGCCTTTCCCGGTGGTCGCGGCGATTCACGGTGCCTGTCTCGGCGGCGGCCTGGAATTGGCACTGGCCTGCAGCGCACGTATCTGCACGCTGGATGATAAAACCCGCCTGGGCCTGCCGGAAGTGCAGTTGGGCCTGTTACCTGGCTCAGGCGGGACGCAGCGCCTGCCAAAACTGATTGGGGTGCCGCAAGCGCTACCGCTGATTCTGAGTGGTAAGCAGCTGCGCGCTAAACAGGCGTTGAAACTGGGTATCGTTGACGATGCAGTGCCTCAATCCATCTTGCTGGAAACGGCGATTGCGCGTGTGCATAAAGGAAAGGTTGTTCGCCGTGAGTTGTCACGTCGCGATCGTCTAATGCAGGCGCCACTGGCGCGCTCGCTGTTATTCGCGATGGCAAAACGGCAAACCGACCGCAAAACTCAGGGGAATTACCCGGCAGCGGATCGCATTCTGCAAGTGGTGCGCACGGGGTTGGAGCAGGGCAGCCACGCCGGACATGCGGCGGAGGCACGCGCCTTTGGCCAGCTGGCGATGACCCCTGAATCTGCGGCACTGCGCAGTCTGTTTTTTGCCTCGACCGCGATCAAGAAAGAAGCGGTGGCCGAGGCTGAACCGCGCGCATTAAAACACATCGGCGTGCTCGGTGGCGGATTGATGGGCGGGGGCATTGCCAGCGTAACGGCGCTGAAAGCCGGTTTTCCGGTGCGAATTAAAGACGTCAATCTCAATGGTGTGAACCATGCATTGCAATACAGCTGGGACCTGCTGAGTCAAAAAGTGAAGCGGCGCCAGCTGAAACCCGCTGAGCGTCAACAACAGATGGCGCGCATCAGCGGCGGTATCGATTATCAGGGGTTCAGCCAGCGCGATCTGGTGATTGAAGCGGTATTTGAGGATTTGACGTTGAAGCAGCAGATGGTAGCGGATATCGAAAGTCATTGTCAGCCGCACACTATCTTTGCTTCCAACACCTCTTCGTTGCCGATTGGCGATATTGCCGCCAACGCGCAGCGCCCAGAGAATGTGATTGGTCTGCATTACTTCAGCCCGGTGGACAAAATGCCGCTGGTGGAGGTGATTCCGCATGCGGGCACCTCGGCTGAAACGCTGGCGACCACGGTGCAGTTGGCGCGTCAGCAAGGCAAAACAGCGGTGGTGGTGGCCGATAAACCCGGTTTTTACGTCAACCGCATTCTCGCGCCCTATATAAATGAAGCCATGCGCTGCTTGCTGGAAGGGGAGCCGGTGGACCATATCGATCGCGCGTTAGTGAAGTTCGGTTTTCCTGTCGGGCCGTTACAGTTGCTGGATGAAGTGGGCATTGATGTCGGCAGCAAAATCAGTCCGATTTTGCTGCAGGCTTATGGCGAGCGTTTCAGCGCACCCGAGGCGGTCAATGCCATCCTGGCCGATGGCCGCAAAGGGCGTAAAAACCTGAAAGGATTTTACCTTTACAACGCGGCTCGCTGGCCGGGAAAACGCAAAGTGGATGCCTCAATCTATGACCTGATTAGCGTCAAACCGCAGGCAAAGCAGAGCGAAGAACAGATTGCGCAACGCTGCGTGATGATGATGCTGAATGAGGCCGCACGCTGTCTGGACGAGTCCGTGGTGCGCAATGCTCGGGATGGTGATATTGCGGCGGTATTTGGCATCGGTTTCCCGCCATTTCTCGGCGGGCCGTTCCGCTATATGGATCAACGCGGCGTCAGCCAAATCGTCAATACATTACGTGCATTAATGCAGCAACATGGCGATCGTTTCGCGCCCTGTGACGCTTTAATGGCAATGTCAGAAGCGCAAACGAATTTTTACACTTCTGCACAAATATGAATAGGCGCACAGATTCAGCGGGTTAGTTATGGTGCCATGAAGAAGGTGATGCGGCACCATTCTGAGATGTGCTTATTTAATAAACAACCGGTTGACTATACTGAAGCCATTGGGGTAAAACACAGCGTTCATTCGCAGAATGAAGCGTCTGGTGCTGTGGTACCCGACGATATCGACAAACAACAGCGGTGCTTTATGCAAGTTTTTATCATGCGTCATGGCGATGCAGCTCTGGAAGCAGCGAGTGATTCAGTACGCCCACTCACAATCTGTGGCTGTGACGAATCGCGCCAGATGGCGAGCTGGCTAAACGGCCAGGCGCTGGATATCGAAAGGGTGTTAGTGAGCCCTTATCTCCGTGCAGAGCAGACGCTCGCCACGGTTCGTGAGGCACTGAAGCTGCCAGAAGGGCAGGACGTGCTGCCGGAACTGACGCCGGGAGGCGATCCGGGCATGGTGGCCTGTTATCTGCAGGCGCTGGCTCAGCAGGGTGTTAAATCAGCTCTGGTGATTTCGCATCTGCCGCTGGTGGGCTATCTGGTGTCAGAGCTTTGCCCGCAGGAAGCGCCACCGATGTTTGCTACGTCGGCAATTGCTTATGTGAACTTTGATGCAGACGCCTGTGAAGGCAAACTGGAGTGGCAGGTCAGCCCGTCAAAACTGGCCAAAGCGATGTGATGTCGCCAAAAGTCATATCTCTATGGGCCGCCCTCTGCGGCCCTTTCCTTTTTTAGCGTCAAGGCAGTTCTGGCGGTTGCCACTCTTCGACTTCAATCAGCACCAGCAGCGCGGCATCGCCGCCAAATAACTTCGGTGCCTGGTGAAATGCCATCACATGAGGATGTTGCGCCAACCACAGCGGTGTTTGCTGCTTGAGGATATGCTTGCCGTGCCCGGTCATCACGCTGGCACAGAACAGGTGTTCACGGCGGCAAGCGGCAATGAGCGCCCCCAGCTCCTGTTTGGCCTGCTGCTGTCTTAAACCATGAAGATCGAGAAAAATCTCCGGCGTGTAATCGCCGCGTCGCAATTTCTTCAGCTCGTAATGACTGACATCCGCGCGCACATAACGCATCGGCCCCTCGCTGGAGAGCAAAGGCTGAAACTCATCTGAGAAGTAGTGACTGTTATCGGCTTGCTCGGAAAGCAGTCTTTTCAGCGGGACTTCGCGGGTTTTCACTACCGGTTTGTGCACGATAGTGTCTTGTTTCAGCTTACGCGTTCCGCTCATTAACTCACGAAACAGCGCCTGATCGTCCTGGTTTAGGGGCGTCTTCTTACTCATGGCTCAAATTAGGGTTAAAGGGCTGGTTAATAGCCGGTGGCATACCTTAACGCTTAGCGTTAACAAATGTCAGCTTTTTCGCCTCGCTGCGCTGAATTCTGCCCGGCTTCGTGGCACACTATCGGCCGATTGATTTTAAGGCCTGCGGAGGGCTACGTGGACAAGATTTTCGTCGATGAGGCAGTGAGTGAACTGCACACCATTCAGGATATGCTGCGCTGGGCTGTCAGCCGTTTTTCGGCGGCAGGCATTTGGTACGGCCACGGCACGGATAATCCCTGGGACGAAGCAGTCCAACTGGTTCTGCCCACGCTCTGGCTGCCGCTGGATATCCCTGAAGATATGCGCAATGCGCGCCTGACGGCCAGCGAGCGTCACCGCATTGTTGAACGTGTGATTCGCCGCGTCAACGAGCGCATTCCGGTGGCTTATCTCACCAATAAAGCCTGGTTCTGCGGCCATGAATTCTATGTCGATGAGCGTGTGTTAGTGCCGCGTTCGCCGATTGGTGAGCTGATTGAAAACCGTTTTGCCGGTCTGGTTGCTGAACAACCGCACCACATTCTCGATATGTGTACCGGCAGTGGCTGCATCGCGATTGCCTGTGCTTATGCCTTCCCGGAAGCGGAAGTCGATGCGGTGGATATCTCCACGGATGCGCTGGCGGTGGCTGAGCAAAATATTGAAGAACATGGTTTGATCCACCACGTCACGCCTATTCGTGCCGATCTGTTCCGTGGTCTGCCGCAGGTGAAATATGATCTGATCGTCACCAATCCACCGTACGTGGATGCGGAAGATATGGACGATCTGCCGAATGAATATCGCCACGAACCGGAACTGGGCCTGGCAGCAGGCAGTGATGGTCTGAAGCTGGTGCGCCGTATTCTTGCCTGTGCCCCGGATTATCTGAGTGAGCAGGGCGTGCTGATTTGTGAAGTGGGCAACAGCATGGTGCATATGATCGATCAGTATCCGGATGTGCCGTTTACCTGGCTGGAGTTCAATAACGGCGGTGACGGTGTGTTTATGCTGACGCGCGAGCAGATCGTCGCGGCACAGCATCACTTCTCCTTCTACAAAGACTAAAAATGGGGCGAGACATCGCCCGCAACATCGCAACAAGGAACCACAATGGCCGGTAACAGCATTGGACAAGTTTTTCGCGTAACCACCTTTGGCGAGTCGCATGGTATTGCGCTGGGCTGCATCGTTGATGGCGTGCCACCAGGCATTCCTCTTACGGAAGCGGATATTCAGCACGATCTCGATCGCCGCCGTCCGGGCACATCGCGCTACACCACCCAGCGCCGCGAACCGGATCAGGTGAAAATTTTGTCCGGCGTGTTTGAGGGCGTCACCACCGGCACCTCTATCGGCCTGTTGATTGAAAATACTGATCAGCGTTCACAGGATTACGGCGCAATCAAAGATCTGTTCCGCCCCGGCCATGCGGATTACACCTACGAGCAAAAATATGGCCTGCGCGACTATCGCGGCGGTGGCCGTTCCTCTGCGCGTGAAACCGCGATGCGCGTGGCGGCGGGGGCGATTGCCAAAAAGTATCTGCAAATGAAGCACGGCATTCAGGTACGTGGTTATCTGGCACAGATTGGTGATGTAGCCTGCGAGCTGAAAGACTGGAGCATCGTTGAAGAGAACCCGTTTTTCTGCCCGGATGCCTCGAAGCTGGAAGCGCTGGATGAACTGATGCGCGGCCTGAAGAAAGAGGGCGACTCGATCGGCGCTAAAGTCACGGTGATGGCAGAGAACGTGCCCCCGGGACTGGGCGAGCCGGTATTTGATCGTCTGGATGCCGATTTGGCTCATGCGTTGATGAGCATCAACGCGGTAAAAGGCGTGGAAATCGGTGACGGTTTCGCGGTGATTAACCAGCGCGGTAGCCAGCATCGCGATGAGATTCGTGCCGACGGTTTCCAGAGCAACCACGCGGGTGGCATTTTGGGTGGCATCAGCAGCGGCCAGACCATCAGTGCGAACCTGGCAATGAAACCGACTTCCAGCATCACCGTGCCGGGTAAAACCATCACCCGTGAAGGCGAAGAAGTGGAGATGATCACTAAAGGTCGCCACGATCCTTGCGTGGGCATTCGCGCGGTACCGATTGCCGAAGCGATGATGGCGATTGTGTTGATGGATCACCTGTTGCGTCAGCGTGCGCAGAACGGTGACGTCAACAGCAGCGTTCCGCGCTGGTAAGCCACGGATGCGCCGCCTGCTCACCACCGTTGCCGCGCTGTTGTGCAGTGCGGCCGTGTTTGCTGCCACGCCCTGGCAGCAAATCCATCAGCCGATTGCTGGCAGCCCACAGTCGATTGGCGGGTTCGCCAACGGCTGTATTGTCGGTGCACAGCAACTGCCACTCAATTCACCCAATTATCAGGTCATGCGTCAGGATCAGCGGCGTTATTTCGGCCATCCCGATCTGATTGCCTTTATTCAGCGTCTCAGTACCCAGGTGCATCAACTGCAGCTGGGGCAGGTGTTGATTGGTGATATGGGCATGGCGGCCGGCGGGCGCTTCAGCAGTGGGCATGCCAGCCATCAAACCGGGTTGGATGTCGATATCTGGTTGCAGCTGCCGCAAAACCGCTGGTCGGCGCAGCAGCTGCTGAAGCCACAGCCACTGGATTTGGTGGCACCGGATGATAAGCAAGTGATTGCGCGTCATTGGCAGCCACAGATTGACAGCCTGATCAAGCTGGCGGCGAAAGATAATGAAGTGACACGTATCTTCGTCAATCCGGCGATTAAAAAGCAGCTTTGTGCGGATGCCGGAAGCGACC
This sequence comes from Pantoea sp. ME81, assembly GCF_903970985.1. Taxonomy (NCBI): domain Bacteria; kingdom Pseudomonadati; phylum Pseudomonadota; class Gammaproteobacteria; order Enterobacterales; family Erwiniaceae; genus Pantoea; species Pantoea sp. ME81. The sequence goes on from NZ_CAJCKS010000127.1 coordinate 13,206, forward strand.
GCGCGTGGTTGAACAAAGTGCGCCCGTGGTTTGCCCATCGTGCCCACATGCACGTGCGTCTGCGCTGTCCGGCAGGCAGTCTGGAGTGTGAAGATCAGGCTGCACCGCCGCCGGGTGATGGTTGTGGTGCAGAGTTAGACAGTTGGTTCCTGCCGAAAAAACCGGGCAGCACGCCGCCTGTGAAGAAAACACCGCCGCCGTTGCCGCCATCCTGTCAGGCACTATTAGATCGTCATTTACTCTAGCCTTGACGCTTCCTGTTGCAGCATTGGCAACGTTCTCTCTCCCAGGCACAGATGTTGGTGAGACCAGGAGAGAGCACGGATACCCAGCCTGCAATAAGAATGGTCGGGTTAACTTTACGAGAAAAAAATGGACCTCTTTGTTGTTAGCCCACTATTGCTGGGCGTGTTGTTTCTGGTTGCGGTGTTGGCAGCGTTTATCGACTCCATCGCCGGCGGCGGTGGCTTACTCACCGTTCCTTCATTACTCGCTGCGGGACTCTCTCCTGCTCAGGCTTTAGCCACCAATAAGTTACAGTCGGTGGGCGGATCTTTCTCTGCAAGCCTCTACTTTGTGCGTCGCGGCGCGGTGAATCTGCGCGAACAGCGGCTGAACATTGCCATGACCTTTATCGGTGCAGTGTGTGGCACGGT
>NZ_CAJCKS010000128.1:0-13678 GCF_903970985.1 Pantoea sp. ME81
ATATTGGCTGGTCAGCACGGGTACGCCATCGACGTGAGCAATGATGCGGTCCGGCTTCTCAATGGGCAGGACGTCACCAGGTTTCAGTTGCAAAATACGTGACAGGCGCATGGATGTTTCCGCGAAGTGGGCAATCAGCTCCAGCTCCGAGTGCTGCACCTGTTTCACCAGATTGTCGCGCCAGTGCGTATCTTCCTGACGGGAGTTTTCCAGTGGTGGATTGACCAGCAGCTCGCGCAGCGGCTCAATCATTGAAAACGGAATACAGATATTAAATTCACCCACCAGGTTACCAATCTCGACCTGGAACGGGGTGTTGACGACGATATCGTTCGGCGAAGTGGTGATGTTGGTAAATTTCACCTGCATTTCCGAACGGACGTACTCAACATCCAGCGGGTAAATCGCTTTCCAGGCATCGCTGTAACCATCCAGTGCCAGCTTCAGCATGCGACGGATGACGCGTTGCTCGGTATGGGTAAATTCACGGCCTTCCACTTTGGTCGGGAAACGGCCATCACCACCAAACAGGTTATCTACGGCGATAAACACCAGACTCGGTGAAAATACCACCAGCGCAGTACCGCGCAGTGGTTTCAGGTGGATCAGGTTCAGGTTGGTTGGCACCGGTAAATTGCGGGCAAACTCATGGTAAGGCTGAATCTTGATCGCACCGACACTGATATCCGGGCTACGGCGCAGCAGGTTAAACAGCGCCATACGAAAATGACGGGCAAAACGCTCGTTAATGATCTCCAGCGCCTGCAGACGCTCGCGCACCACGCGACGCTGAGTATTAGGATCATAGGGACGGATATCGCCATCGGTCCCTTTGGAACTGTTCTCTACTTCCGCGCTGTCACTGTCGCCATTAAGCAGCGCGTCAATCTCAGCCTGGGAGAGAATGCTATCGCCCATTAAATCACCTCAAAATGAAGGCGGTAAACAGCACGTCACTGACCACCTGTGGCGGTTGCGTTTTTACCAGCGGTGGCGCCAATGCCTGTTTGATCTGCTCAACCAGGGCCTGCTTACCTTGTTCTGTGGCAAGCTGAGCGGCACTTTGACGCGAGAGCAGCAGCAGTAAACGGCTGCGCACCTCAGGCAGGTAATCATTCAACCGACGACGGGTCTCCTCATCCGGCAGACGCAGGGTAAAGCCTACGTACAACACACGGTCGGGATCGTTGTCAGGATTGACCAGGTTAACCGTAAACGTATCCATTGCAAAAAATACAGGGGCGGCCGGTGGCTCAACTTTCGCCGCTTCCGGTTTGTCATCCCCGTGTTTATTCATCATTCGCCAGACTGCATAGCCTGCCACGCTGCAAGCGGCCAGCGTTACAATCAGTAACACCGGTATTAGTAGTGAACGTTTGCGGCCTTTAGCTTTCGCGTTATCAGACATGTTTGCAGTTACTTCCTGTGAATTATGGGCAAGCCTCTCGGCTCGCCTGGACAGATTATCCCGCGTCTTAAGTCAAACAATGGGAAGAAAAGACGCGGGTTTTACGCTTACCTTCAGCGTTTAGCCGCTGTCAGGCAAAGATATCGACAGCGCCGTTACCTGTCGCGCGCGCCTGAAGGGCTGCCGGGACGGCAATAGGCGTTATCTCGTTTTCACTGTCCTGGGAGAGGGTAAAGCTGCCGTGCTGGCCATCACGACGTCCTTCCTGCTGGCCCTGATAATTCTGGCTTTGTGCGAAGGCGTCGCTGCTGACATTACTCTGTCCCAGGTTAATACCGCTCTCCGCCAGCGCTGTACGCAGCTGAGGGAGAGCCGCTTCCAGCGCGGCCCTCACTTGGCTGTGGCTGGAAACCATACTTAACTGCGCCTGATCCTTGTCGAGGGTCAGGTTGATCTGGATAGCACCCAAATCTTCGGGATGTAAGCGCAATTCGGCATTTTGCTGACCGTTGCGACTAAACATCACGATTTGCTGGCTTAACGCCTGCTGCCACTCATTGCTGCCGAGTTGGGCATTCAGCATCGGCGTCGACGGAGTGGTACTGGTTGTCGCCGTGCTGTTGGTCAGTGTGCTACTGCTGCTGACCGGGGCGCTGGTTAAAGCTGTTACTGTGTCGCTTTGCGTATCACGACGTTCTTCCTGCTTGCTGAGCGTACTCAGCACCTGCTTAAAGCTCTCATCCAGTGACAGTGCGCCATTGCTGGTGCTGGTCGTGGTGCTGGCGGCAGCGGCACTGCTACTGGTTTGCGTGGTGCTGGCATCACGAGTAACACTGCTCAGCACATCACTGGACTTCTTGTGAGGCGTACTGTCGGTCTGCGCCTCTTGTTCATCTTTCACCGCGCTCTGCAACGTTCGGCTTAACAATGTTCCGTTAAGCGTTGTGCCTGCATCGGCTGATGTCTTATCAGTGCTGGCGCTTTGGCTATTACGCGCTTCTACCGCAACCGGTAACATGGCGAACAGCGCCTGAACATTCTGTAAGTCGCTGGCACTTAACGAACTTGCTTCAGACTTGTCTTTATCATCGGCTGATTTCAGCGTGGCTTTAGTGTTTTCCGGTTGTAAAAGTGCGTTTAACGCCTCTGGTTTGTCCAGTGCCTGCAATAACGCGCTTAATGACGCTTTTGTGACGCCTTTTTCATCGACTTCTGCTGTCAGATCAGTCGATTGCGTGTTAACACCTTGTTGCTGAGCCAGCGTCAGTAAGCGGTTACCCAGCTCAGTGATAAATCCCTGTGGCAGCGCATCTGTACCCAGTAAATTGTCCGATGCAACAGCACTGTCTGCATCGCTGACTTTAGAGGTTTGCGTAACCATAGTTGGCAGCGTAATCATTCGCCTCTCCTCATAGCGGCCCGTTGGGCAAATTCATCCATCCGTTTCTGATCGAGACGGTTTTCTTGTCGTAATGCGTTTTCGGCAGCGCGAGTGATCAATGTTTGATACGCATTCAATCGCTTATGCTTTTCTTGCCAGCTGATCAGCGCCTGATCCAGACGTTGATTCCACTGATTCAGCTGTTGCCGATGCTGTTCAATGGCTTTCTCCAGCGTCTGAATAAACTGGTGGTAATTGGTCCAGCGCAGGCTGGAAATACCGCCTGACATATCGGTGTTGAGCTTATTGCGGTACTCATCCTGATAGTCGAGCAGCATGGTGAGCTGCTCATCCGCCTGCTTTACGCCACGGCGCATGTCACCTAAATGAATCACGGCCTGTTCCAAATCCTGCTCCGCCATATCGCGCAGCTTATCGATTGCACTGGCAGTTTTCATGGCTTACCTCGCTTGGGCTCGCGCTAGCCGAACATGGCCTGCAGGTGCAGACTGGCGTCGTCATAGTCGCTGCGTTCGAAAATACCCTGTTGCAGGAAGGCTTCCATCTCCGGGTAAAGCTTGATGGCTTTATCGAGCATCGGATCGCTTCCAGCGGCATACGCGCCTACACTCACCAGATCGCGGTTGCGCTGGAAACTGGAGAGCAGTTGTTTGAACTGACGCACCCGCGCGTAGTGGGTGTCATCAATTAACGCGGTCATCGCACGGCTGATTGAGGCTTCAATATCAATCGCCGGATAGTGACCGGCTTCGGCCAGACGGCGCGACAATACAATGTGACCATCAAGAATGGCGCGCGCCGAGTCGGCAATCGGGTCTTGCTGATCGTCACCTTCGGTAAGCACGGTATAGAAAGCCGTAATCGAACCGCCGCCGTGGGTGCCGTTACCGGCGCGTTCCACCAGGGCGGGGAGCTTCGCGAACACGGAAGGTGGATAACCTTTGGTGGCCGGTGGCTCACCAATCGCCAGGGCGATCTCACGCTGCGCCATGGCGTAGCGGGTGAGGGAGTCCATGATCAGCAGCACGTGCTGGCCGCGATCGCGAAAATCTTCCGCGATGCGTGTAGCATACGCGGCACCCTGCATACGCAGCAGCGGCGAAACGTCAGCCGGTGCGGCGATCACCACCGAGCGCGCACGGCCTTCTGCGCCGAGGATGTTCTCAATGAATTCTTTGACTTCACGGCCACGTTCACCGATCAGGCCCACCACAATCACATCGGCTTTGGTATAACGCGCCATCATGCCAAGCAACACCGACTTACCGACGCCGGAACCCGCAAACAGGCCCATACGCTGACCCCGTCCGACAGTCAGCAGGGCGTTGATCGCCCGTACGCCGGTATCCAGTACATCGTGGATTGGCGTACGTTGCAGTGGGTTAAACGGGGCGGTGATCAAGGGCGCACGATAGCCGGTGTCCGGGGCAGGTAAACCATCCAGCGGCTTGCCTGCGCCATCCAGCACGCGGCCGAGCAATTCTGGCCCAAGCAATAGCTGTTTACCGCCTTGTGCGTTGTCACCGCTAAAACGGGCATAAACGCGCGCACCCGGCAAAATGCCGTCCACTTCTTCCAGCGGCATCATCAACAGTTTCTGACCGTTGAAACCCACCACTTCACTTTCCACTTCAGTGATGTTGTTGCCGTCGTGACGTTCGATGATGCAGGTCGCACCGAGCGGCAGTTGCAGCCCGGTGGCTTCCAGTACTAAACCGGTGGCACGAGTCAGACGGCCATAGCGGCGCACGGTTTGCACCTGCGAAATACGATCCTCGAAGGCATCGAGTGCGCCAAGCCAGCGGGAAAGACGCGACGAGGTCATTACAAGGTCCCCGGTGCGGCCAGACGGCACAGTTCCTGCCAGCGGGTTGCCACGCTGGCATCGAGATCACCATCTTCGGCGCTGAGTTTACAGCCGCCGGGATGCAGTGAATTATCCGCGAGCAGTTTCCAGCCGTGCAGATCCAGCGTCGGGCCCAGTGTCTGCTCAATACGCTGTAAATCATCAGGATGCACGCGCAGCTGCGGTTTGCCGCTGAACATGGGTTCTTGTTGAATCAGTTGCTGAATCTGGCGCAGCAGGGCGGTGCCATCCACTTGTGTGGCCTGGCCAATGACCGTGCGCGCCGCTTCCAAGGCCAGCTGCATCAGACGTGAAGCGATGACGCTATCCAGCGCTTCCAGCGTGTGATGGAACTCAGTGACTAACTGCTGCATGCGCGCTTGTAAGGGCGCCTGCTGCTGTTGGGCATCGGCGAGTCCCTGCTGGAAACCGGCGTCGTAACCGTTCTGCTGTGACTCGGCAAAACCCTTTTGATAGCCCTCGCTGTAACCTTGCGTCTGTGCATCTTTGCGCATCTGCTGTTGCATGCGCTCCAGCATCTGCTGTTGCTCAGCTTCGGCACTCATTTCGACATCCACAGCCGGCTCTTCCTGCGGCAGTTCTTCCGCCACTTTGAAGGTGCTGCCTAAATCATCAGGCTGCCAGCGCTGCCACGCACGGGCGGAAAAGGCATCAGACATAAGTTTCCTCGCCACCACCAATTACCATTTCGCCGGATTCTGCCAGGCGACGGACCACCAGCAGGATCGCTTTCTGTTCGTTCTCCACGGCCGACATACGCACCGGACCACGGTTGGCCAGATCGTCGCGCAGGATATCGGCTGCACGCGCTGACATGTTCTTGAGGAACTTCTCGCGCAGCGGCTGTTCGGCACCTTTCAGGGCGATCAGCAACTGCTCGGACTCCACTTCCTGCAGCAGGCGCTGGATGCTGCGGTCGTCCACTTCCACCAGGTTTTCGAACAGGAACATCTCGTCGATGATCTTCTGTGCCAGCTCGCCGTCGAAGTCGCGTACCGCTTCGATAACCGCTTCTTCCTGCTGCGTTTTCATCAGGTTGATAATTTCGGCTGCGGTTCTCACGCCACCCATCTTCGCACGCTTGAGGTTGGTGCCATCCAGCAGACCGTTCAGGACTTCGGTCAGTTCTGCCAGCGCCGCTGGCTGTACACCGCCGAAGGTGGCGATACGCAGCATCACGTCGTGACGCAGGCGTTCGTCGAACAGCGCCAGAATATCTGCGGCCTGGCCACGTTTGAGGTGCACCAGGATGGTGGCGATAATCTGCGGATGCTCGTCGCGAATAAGATCGGCCGCTGCCTGAGGTTCCATAAAGTTGAGTGTTTCCATGCCGCTGGTGGTCTCGTTTTTCTCGAGAATATCTTCCAGCAGGCTAGAGGCGCGCTCCTCGCCCAAAGCTTTCACCAGCACCGAACGCAGGTAGTCATTGGAGTTGAGGCTCAGCGCAGCAAACTGCTCGGCATCCGCCTCAAACTCGCGCAGCACTTCGGTTAGCTGCTTGTGCGACACCTGACGCATTCCCGCCATCGCGGCGCTCAGGTGCTGCACTTCACGCTGGTTGAGGTGTTTGAATACCTCGGCCGCACGTTCTTCGCCAATGGTCATCATCAGAATGGCGCTTTTTTCAGTACCGGTCAGACTCATAGTTCTTTACTCATCCATTCGCGGATAACCAGCGCTACAACGCGCGGATCGTTTTCAGACATATCGCGGATGCGTTGGCTCATCACCTCGGCGCTCATGCGGTTATTGGATTTACGCTCTTGTTCCAGCTCATCTTTGCTGAGCTGCACGCTATAAGCTTCTTCAGATTCCAGCGCTTCCGCACGCGCTGCCGCCGCTTCTGCTGCCGCTTGTTCCTGCGCTTTCTTACGCATCAGCTGTGGACGCACCAGCTTGCGATACAGGATGAAGGCAACCAGCGCCACCAGCAGCCAGCGACCGCCGCTCATCAACATGTCGAAGAACGCTTGCGACTGCCAGAACGGCAGGTCACCGCCAGACGGCTCAGTCATGTTGAACTGCGAGTTCACCACGTTGACGCTGTCGCCACGATTCTGCGAGTAACCCATCGCTTCACGGGTCAGGTCTTCAATCTGTTTGATCTGCTGATCGTTCAATGCAACGGCTTTGCCTTTGCCGTCATCACGGTAGTTCACCACCACGGCCACCGACAGACGCTGCACATCGCCCACATTGACCTTGGTGTGGCGAATGGTGCGGTCCAGTTCGTAGTTCACGGTGTCGTTACGGCTTGAGCTGCTCGGGCCGCTGCTTTGTTGCGTGCTGGTCGTGGTGCCGTTGTTGTTCGCCGCGTTGTTCTGACCATTAGCATTCTGGCCGTTGGCATTTTGCTGCTGCGGATTATTAACCGGTGCAGTATTCGCAGGGGCAGGTTGATTCGACAACGCACCGGGCACGCCACCTGGGTACGGGCTGCCATTCTGCTGGTTGGTATTGGTCTGACGCGAGCGAATCGCCGTGCTGTTCGGATCGGCGTTCGGTTTGTACTTCTCGTCGGTTTGTTCGCTGCGGTCAAAGTTGATCTGCGCTGTCACCTGCGCATGCACATTGCCCTGGCCAACGATCGGATTCAGGATTGCTTCGATACGCTGCTGATAACGCGCTTCCACTTCAGACGCGTACTTCAGCTGTGCATCATTCAGGTCACGACCTTCGCTGTCAGAACGGGTCAGCAGACGACCGGCCTGATCCACCACGGTCACGTTGCCAGGCGGCAGACCGGCGACGCTGCTCGACACCATATGCTGAATGGCCTGAATCTGGCCTTCATCGAGTGCGCGACCCGGTTGCAGGTTCAATGTCACGGAGGCCGAAGGCGCTTTCTGCTCACGCACGAACAGCGTGGGTTTTGGCATCGCCAGATGCACGCGCGCGCTCTTGACCGGGCCGAGCGTTTCAATGGTGCGGGCCAGCTCACCTTCCAGTGCACGCTGGTAGTTGATCTGCTCGCTAAACTGGCTGATGCCGAACTTCTCTTTGTCCATCAGCTCAAAGCCAACAGAGCCACCTTTCGGCAGCCCCTGTTGCGCCAGGCGCAGACGCAGTTCATGTACCTTATCGGCAGGCACCATCAAGGCACCGCCGTTTTCGGCGAACTGGTAAGGAATGTTCATTTGCGTTAGCTGGGTAACAATCGCGCCGCCATCCTCATCGGAGAGGTTGTTATAAAGGACGCGATAGTCAGGGGCTTTAGCCCACAGCACCAAGGCAAAAACCACTGCGATAGCGGCAGCGGCAGCAACAATGATTGGAATTCGCGGATTGGCGCGCAGGCGAGCCAGAAGGTCATTGAAACCTTTCTTTGCGGTATCTTGTGTGGCGGCTGCACTCGCATTCATGACCGATTCCTGCCTGACATAATTGACCGGGTTAGTTGTGGTGACAAAACAGACTCCCTGAAGCAACGTCTTAAATGAAATTCCAATCTTATGGCTGGCATTATTGATGAATCGGGTCACTTCGATGGCTGGATAAGCTGGGTTTTTTACGTTTATTTAGCGCCTTTGTCCTATTGACAGTGTGTTAACTTTTGCAGCGTGAAAATTTAAACCCTTCTTTAATGAGGTACAGGCAATGTCGATTCAGGCAATTGATGGTGTGTTGCAGCAGCTGCAGTTAACGTCGTTACAGGCCAGCGGCAAGCAGGCCGAGTCAACCAATCAGGTAGATTTTGGTGCCACCATGAAAGCAGCACTGGATAAGATCAGCGACACGCAAACTGCGGCTCGCACCCAGGCGCAGGATTTTGAAATGGGCAAACCGGGCATCCAGTTAAACGATGTGATGGTCGATCTGCAGAAATCCTCCATTTCCATGCAAATGGGGATTCAGGTGCGTAACAAACTGGTATCGGCGTACACCGATATCATGAACATGCAGGTGTAGTGGCTGCAAAGATTGTTGCGGTGTCAGGCGGGAAAGCATTTATCTTTTTCAGTAACAGCGGCATGATGCTGGCCTGACACACCGCGTATATCGAGAAGAGGATTCTCACGTGAAGCCCACCCTGCTGCTGTTGATGGCAACGATCATGCTATCCGGCTGTGATAATAAAAATGCGGACTTTGCACCGCAGATGAAAAATTACGCTTACCTCTATCAGTTCGAAGCCATTCCCGGCAAAGTCAAAAGCACGCATCAGCGCCTGTTTAGCGCCGACGACACGCCAATCTTTGATGTTGATATCGCGTTCGATGGACAAGGCTGTATTGCCCATGTGAAATCCATTGATAAAGCCGGAGAGATCACCGAAGTGACGCGGGAAGGCGATAAACTGACTGGCACAGAAAACGGTCAGGATGTGGTCGTCACGCTGAATAAGCAGTGCGCGGTAATAAAAAAGGTCACTCCCAGCATGACGGTGGATATTGGCTATAACGATCAGGGTTGGGTTGATCAAATCTCCTCTCCCGCCTCCGATGTTAAATTCCATCTGACCTACAATAACGTCGGTGATATGACGCTGTTGAGTATTAAGAAGGGCGATGAGGAAGTGTCACGCGCCAGTGCCAAACATGATACAGACGCAAAAAAGATATCCGATGTGGTGACGACGGTGCGAAGAAACGAGCAAAGCAAGACGGTTACCACGCAATGCCAGTATAAGAATGATGTTCCTTTCCGCTGTGATACCGTGACCACTGATGCCGAAGGGCAAGTCACGGACAGGCAGTACGGCACCATTGATGTCACCTATTATTGATGCCTGAGTAAGCCGCGAATGCGGCTTTTTTTATGCCGTTAATATCGGCGTCGATAAGCGAAGCGCTAAATAAAACAATCACTTACTGATAAATTGTGCGCTCGATATGCTAAAGTGTGGGCCTTAGGTAAGCATTCGTCAGAGCAGGGAACTCGGTGTGCAACATGCGCATCACGCGAGGCGTTGAGGAGTGTTGAGTAAGGGTTGCAGCGACAAGAAGCGTGTAAGAATGAAAGAAGGTTATTACTGGGTTAGAGATAAAGATAACCCACCAGAAGTCTGGCGATATATAAAGCAATTTGGCTGGTACCGTCCCTGCGTTGCCGTGCCCATCACCTTAAGTTCTTTTAAGTTGATGAACTACCAGGTCATCAGCGATCGATTATTACCACCGGGTTACTTCCCGCTTTAAATGCAAAAACCGCCGGTTAAAGGCGGTTTTTTATTCTCTCTAACCGTTCGCTATTTGATTTCCGGCCAGGCGATAGCCGGGAAACCATTTAACTGCGGACGCGCGAACAGATACCCCTGGAACTGGCTAATGCCTGCCGCTTCCAGCCACATCCACTCCTCGGCTTTCTCCACGCCCTCTGCAATCACCGCAATCTCCAGCGAGTTACAGCACTTAATGATGGCATGCAAAATGGCCTGTTTAGGACCGCTTTTGTGCACATCGCTAATCAGCTCACGATCAATCTTAATTTTGTCCGGCTGGAATCTTGATAACAGTGACAGGCCAGCAAAGCCCGCGCCAAAATCATCCAGGGCCAGACTGATACCCGCCGATTTTAGTTTGCGCACCTGTGCCGCAAACTCATCGGTGCGCGAGATGATCTCATTTTCTGTGACTTCAACAATCACCTGCTCGGGGACCAAACCATTGGCTTCAATCTGCGTCAGCAGAAAATCCACCGCATCAGGAACCGTGACCAGGGACATTGGCAGAAGGTTGATGGAGATACTGTGTTCGCCAATACCTAACTTTTTCGCCAGTTCGAACGCCAGTTTTTTAGACTGAATATCCGCATGATAAACAGCCTCGCCACCGAAGGCAGAAAAGTATTCGCCTGGCGAACCGCCATTCGGGGAACGGATTAACGCCTCATACGAAGCCACGCGGCGTGCGAACGGATCGATAATCGGCTGAAAGGCGAAGTGGCACTCTTTCAGTGAGTCAATGACTTCATCCTGAAGGGTACGAGATGGCTCATCCGCAATAAATTCCCATGTGCTGGCTGCGGGGATTTCAAAATAGTTCTCTTTATCACGAGCGCTAACAAAGGTGCGCAGGAACTGCAACGCGCGATCATCGTAGGTCAGTTGATAGCGCGAGGTGCCTTTGTCTAACACGGCTTGCAGCACCATGGATTTATCATGCTCGCGTAAATCAAACAGCTCCATTCCCACTTTGCCAAAGCGGCGAGCGGGGGCAAAGTCATGCATCAACTCCACCAGATTGTGGTGGCGGGCGTCCAGGCAAATGCGATCATAAATACCCTGCACAGCGTCACGGGGCCCTTCAAGTAACTGGAAGAAGTGCAGTCCATCAAAAAGCAGAATGCCTGTGACATCGTGCGAGCTGTTTTTGTTATTCGCTTTGGTCACCATGTCTTCAAGTGTTTTGATAGGAACATGGTCATGGAGGTGACTGCGATAAATGATGGTGGTAAGCATAGCGATTGTCCGGACAGCTTTTTATTGTGGGGCCTACAGTAGCAGGCCTGGGGCGGGGGCTGTCCACCAATATAGACTCGAATCGTAAACTATTTTCCAATTAATGAGCTAACCGAAACGGCTAGCGAAACGGCGTCAAATCGAATTGTTAATTAATTGCACCGGGGGAGTATTTACGATAAATAATTTCGATTGAATGGATAAATAAAAAGCGTATCTTGGCCCTCGTTAACCAGAGGTGAGCATAATGTTACGCGACTATTTAAAGATTGATGATAGCGACCGTTTAGTTGAACAGAGCGTATTAAGACTCAACAACCGCGGTCAGGAAAATGTCACTGAATGGCATATTGTTAGCGTAGACGGCAGGCAAAAAGGCAGCGTGACGCTGTTTGATAAGCTCTGCAACCGCCGCTCTTATAACGTTAACTATCGTATTACGCAGAAGGATGTGCACGGGAGGGTTATCGTCGATCATTTGACCGACGTTTTGTAATAATTGCCGTAGTTTTGCTGGTTTTAACCCGCTCATAGGCGGGTTTTTTGCATTCTCTTATCTGGCGCGATAGCGGCGCATTTCCATCATAGTTCCAATTAATTCAATCTTTTTCTCCGACGATGCATGCACAGGAAAATCGTCATTCAACGGTCGCAACGAGAAAATTTGTTCGTCGTGCTGTTCAGCCATCAGGCGATAAATACGTACCAGAACCTCACCATTGATGTTTGCCAGCACCACATCACCCGGTTGTGGATTAACGGCAGGATCAAATATCAGCGTGTCGCCGGGTCGGTAGTCAGGTTGCATGGCGGTATCCTCCAGGGTGATCGCCAACGCCGATTCACTCAGTCTGCTATCGCTGTAGAGAAAGCGGGTCGCCTGCTGCTGAATCAATAAGCGTTGCTCCTGCATCCACGCAGCCGCTTGCGTCAGAGTGATCAACGGCAGAGCATTGACACCACTGACGTTAAGCGGGGCGGCAAACACCTCGCCCTCGCCATCAATTATCCATGCTGCCGTACATTGCAGCAGTTCTGCCAGCCGCAACAGGTTCTCGCCGCGCGGAACGGTCTCATCTTTTTCCCATTGTGAAACAGCGACATGTGACACGCCAATGCCACTTGCCACCACTAACTGCGTGAGCTTCAGCGCTTTACGACGGCTGCGAATGCGTTCACCTGCAGATTCTTTTTTCATCATCTTGACAACTCTGTTGGGTTTTACTTAAGTATACTTAAATTGATTAATTAAAGTAAACTTAAATTCTCATGTTGACCGCGCAACTGGCAAGGGCGGACAACATGTTCCTCGGGCGGATCCCTTGCCAGTGAAGAGAGGTGAAGCATGGAAAGTAGTTTGGTGACCAGCGTCGGTGCGCTACTTCTCGGTGGCGGTGCGGCAGCTGTTTTCTGGAAACCCTTAATGGCTGGTATCGCGGCCATCGTCACCAGCAATCGCGCGGGCGGCGAGATCATCACCAGCTACAAAGAGCAGGTGATGCTTCTCAAAGAGAGCCACGCGCTGATGCGCCGGGAAAACGATGACCTGCGTATTCGGCACGACAAAAACTTGCGGCGCATCTCTTCGCTGGAAACCGACCTGCGGCTGATTAAGAACGCGCTGGGCATTCTGTTAGCCACTACGGAATCTGATCATAGCGAAAAATTCCGTATTCAGATCAATCAACTGATCACCACCTTAGAGGAGAGTCGCGATGGTGCAGATAAACAGTGAGTTTTCAGTGCGAGGCCATCGGCGTCAGTTACTGCTAGGCGGCCTGCTGCTGATGCTGTCGCTGCTGTGTGTGGCGATGACGATTATGTTCGTGTTCGTGAATAACAGCGCCAATCGTCGGGTGGAGGATATTCGCCAGCAGTACCGTGCGATTTCCGATCGGCGGGAAGCGCGGGTGGCGGAACTGACCAGCCAATTGGTGACATTGCAGAAAAAACTCGATGGCTTGCCGGACCGCAGCGCGAACAAAACGGCGGACAAAGTGAAGCAGGTGGTGGGGGAAGACGCGCCACCCGAATCGACGCATTAAGGAGGGCATGATGAGTATTACCGAGCGGATTGCAGCCAGCTTCGGCCGACTGCGGTCTTTATTAAGCAAGAAGGAGAAAATTATGAGCGACCAAACTGTAATCGAAAATAGTGCAGCAACTGCAACACCGGATGCCAGCACGCTGTCACCGTTAGAGAGTTTTGCTAATGAGGTGGCGGTGCCGGTGGCAAGCAGTGCGCCCGCTGCGGACGCCTCAACGGCAGCGGTGAGCAGCGCGGCAGGACAGGTAGGCACAACGTCAGCGGTGAGCAGTGCGCCAGCACCTGACGTCTCAACGCCCGCTGAGAGCAATACGCCAGCTCCGGACGTCTCATCGTTGACAGCAAGCGACGTGCCCGCATTGGACACCTCAACGTCAGCCGCGAACGCTGGCAGCGAGACACAAGTGGCGGCGGATGCAACGGATCTCACCCAGCAGTTGGCCACGCCCGATCCTCTGGCCAACGGTTCTGCCAGCGCTGGGCCTTCATCGGCTTCTACCGTCGGGATTCTCGCTGAGCAACCTGCCGTGGGAGTCATTACGGATGCTGTCAAT
>NZ_CAJCKS010000129.1:0-13627 GCF_903970985.1 Pantoea sp. ME81
CAGCCGCTAACATGTACTCGGGGGCGGACGAGCTTTCACTACACGTCGCTATTACGATCTCTTCTGCTGGTGGTGTTGGCCTGCCGGATGCAGTTATTGATGAAATGCTGGCTCACAGCGGCAAAACAGGCATTCAGCAAACATACATCGTCAACGATGTAGCCGGATACATCACCCCGGATGCTGAAGCCGCTTTCATTGCCTGGGGGGAATGGTTGCAAACTAATGTCATTACGCCGCCGCCAACAGCAGACATAACACCGTTCCGGCGAAAAAAAGCCTGATGCACAGCCCACCTAAGTGGGCTTTTTTGTACGCACAGAACAATTATTCCTGATTATTCCTGAAAAGCAGCGATTTTAGCTAACGGCGTTTACTGAAGGGCAATGTGATGGCTAATAACCTCTAGTAACATCAAGTCATTCCACAGTAACAGCGAGTGACAGCAATGAATAAGCCAACTATCAATAAGGATGAATTAGCCGAATGGCTGGGCCTCAAGCCAAACAGTATTAACATGTTCCGCTCACGCAATCCTGACTTCCCAAAGCCAATTTATCCGACTGGTAGCACCCCTCTTTGGCTGCGTGCCGAAGTGGAAACTTGGCTCACTGGATGCCCGCGCCAGATGAAAGGCGCTCGCTCAAGCGGCCTTAACGCATCATCCTGACCAGATAACGCCACACCGCCAGAATTGGCGGCTGCTGGTGGATGCAAAATTATTACCAGAACAATCCCGGCGTGATGAAGCGCTGCGGAGCAGCGCCCAGGCCAGCGCACCGCGCTGGCTCTACCCGCAGAGGTTAACCATGATCGACCTGACCAATACCAGACCTGATAGCGCTATCCTGACATTCGGGTATAACCCCGGCAAAGCACAGGAAGATCGCGCCAGCCTAGCCACTTTATTCACTCGCCGCCTTTGGTGGGAGAAAGTTGTAGGCATGTTCACCGCCGCCGCGCATCGTCCTGGGCCGGACTTCCGCCAGATCTCTGAACCGGAGGACTACCAGTCAGGAAAGCTGGAACTGCCATTCATCGGCCCGGCATGTAATGGCAACTGGCGCACAGCTGGAACCACCCTGCCCACCAGCCTGATATTTCTTGATTTCGATAATCAGGAAACGGGCAACTACGGCACTCTCAAAGACTGGTTTAAATCGCAGCAATTCGCCTGGCTTATGCACAGTAGCACCGGGCATCACTCACCAGTTAAAGGCGGTTTTGATGCATTCCGCGCCATCATCCCTCTGGCTGAACCATTGCCGCCAGAGCAGCACAAAGCCATTACCCGCGAATTAATGCAGATCATCGCCGAACAGACCGGACTCTCAGCAGCAAGTGAAAGCGCAGTGACCGGGCAAATGTTCTTTCTGCCTCCGTTCAATGGGTGGATAAACCATTCCCGCATTGGCTGGCGCAGTAAGGACACCAAACCGGGACTTTTGTATATCACACCGGGGAAAGTTGAGCGGCAGCATGGCAGTGGTGATAAACGCCACCAGCGCGCTATACAGCATAGCGTTCAGGATGACGTGATCGCGTCATGGCTTGCTGAACAATGCACCCCAACTGAGGCTGACGGGTTTCTGGTGAAGTGTTCGCGCCCGCATAACGGTGACGAAGGCATTCGCTATACACGCGGCGCTGATGGTGAATGGAAATTTTTTTGCCATCGTTGCGGGCATGACAACCAGCCACCGGATATTGATCAGCTGAGGGTTAACAAAGTGCCACGCGCCATCGTCGAACAGTCGCAATATTGGCGGCTATTACCCCTGCCTAAAATCGGTTGGGCAGCAAAAGAGGACAAACAGAATGGATAAGCAGTCGTCAGAACAAATTACTGTGGGCATTGCAGAGCGCGCTGGCGCACTTAAATGGCTTCATGAATATCTTGAAAACGAAATGGAAGATGTTAGCGAAGAAACCCGTGCAACTTATGCCTGTTTCCTCCTTACGCAAATGACGCCACGCGAAATCGTTCATTGGGATGTGAATAAGTGGTCACAGGACAAGGCTGAAATGGAAATCGGCTTTGATACTTCGGCGCTGCGGTTCCGGTAATGAAAAACCCTGACCAGAGACACCCGGCCAGGGTTCACGACACTACAGCGATATATCAAGACCGTCATACGTTAACACCGGAATGACGGATTAGCACACCTGCTAATACTACCCACCCCGGATTAAGACAAGGCCCGCAAATTGCGGGCTTTTTTGTGGCTGGTGGAATTAACGAAGCATTTCATCACTGCGCAATGGCGTTTCACTTTTTGCATCAATATCGAATCTCATTGCAAAAAGATCATCGCCATTATGCGTAATACATGACGTTTCAGATTTCATTTAAACGTCATACAGGCGTTAAAACTTCCAGCGCTGCCCGTTGCGGGCGCAGCGAAGGCCGGATTTTGTCAGGGTGAGTGCCGCAACCACCCCCTGATGATTTCCGGCTTTTCGCTTATTGGGAGCCTGAAAAACAGGCAAAAAAAATCCCGCTATCATCGGCGTTGGCGCGCCTAAGCGGGAATTACGAATACAGGATGATCCTATCATGAGCACAGAAAATAGCCAGGCCAATTCTTCAAAAACTGACATTCACTTTGGGCGCTCGCTAGAACAATGGTCACAGATTGAATCTGTTATCGCGCTCGCCGAACTTAATCAAGATTACGATAAATTTGAATTGCTGGGCGATTCCATGCGCAACGCTCGCCTGACGTTCTTCCAGGCGGGTGCAGACAACGCGCCGTCTAATGTCACTCACATCAGAGCTAAATCCAAAAAGACCGATCTTGAATCCGTACTGGATGACCTGCCGCCAGTGCCATTCCGCCCACTGGTAGAAAACTTTTTCG
The DNA here is from genome assembly GCF_903970985.1 of Pantoea sp. ME81. NCBI lineage: Bacteria > Pseudomonadati > Pseudomonadota > Gammaproteobacteria > Enterobacterales > Erwiniaceae > Pantoea > Pantoea sp. ME81. The sequence goes on from NZ_CAJCKS010000129.1 coordinate 2,862, forward strand.
AAACTGGCGCACATGGAGTAATCGCCGGGGAACCAAACGCAGGTAAATCAACATTAGCCATCCACCTGGGTTTCTGCATCGCATCAGGACGCCAGTTCTTTGGGCAGCGCGTTAAGCGTAGCCACTTCGTTTATGTGGATCTGGAAGGTTCGGAGCCTTTGCAGATTCTGAAGGGTAATGAACTCACCTACAACGCCGGGAAAAGCGTAGCCGAACGCTTCCACGTTATTGAGCAGTGCCCTGACTTTGGCGATCTGTCTAAGGTTGATGCCTTCTGTGATAGCGTTAAATCCCTTGCTGGTGGAGAGCAGATCGGCGCAATCGTGTTTGATACCCTTCGCATGGTCATGGCTGCGAGCACGCGAGGCGGTGATAAGATGGCGGAAAATGACAATACAGACATGGGATATCTGGCCTTGGTGATGCGTTACATCGCCCGCCGTTGCGACACTGCTTGCATCATGATCCACCACCCGAATAAAGCCGATCCATTCAGCCTGGCTGGTGGCGGTGCGCTGGGCGGTTCTATCCGTTTTGGCCTGAACGTATCTGTACCGGATAAAGCCAACCGCAGCGAATTGAACGCTACCATCACGAAAAAGCGCGGTGCAGGCATTTGCACTGGCACCCGGTGGGGCTATCGCATGAAATCGGTACAGGTTGTACCAAACAGCGAGATCGCAGCGCATCACAAGGAAATGAACGAATGGTTTGATGAATGCCTTCCGTGCGCCACGGAACTGCGTGAAGGCGATCAGCGTTATGAACTGCCGAGCAACCCGCAAACGCACGCCGCTGTCATTGAATCAATCGCACTGGCACCTTTCGAGCAGGTGGACGAAAAGAAAGCGGCTTTGGATGGCGTCAACCAGCAGCGCAAAGAACAGCGTGATGCGAAACTTGATCACGCTTTGAATATTGTTCGTGAAGAAGGCGAAATTATGTCGAGCGCGCTGAAAAAGCGCCTTGAAGATGAAGGCTTGCCGGAAAGAACTGCTGTCCGAGTCATCGCAAGTTTGCGCGATTCTGGCGAGGTGGCATTACCCGGATATGAGCCAGGCCAGAAAACGGCTTACTTAATCCGGGTAAAACATCCTTCACCGGGGCGTGCAATGTGGCAGAGCATTTCTGAAGGTGATTAAATTTTAACCATCTTACGCCACGCCACACGCTATAGGAAAAGAACGTGTGGCGTAAGAATTTGGCGTAAGAATCTTTCTCATTTAGCAGTGGTACAACAGACAAAAAATAGGGGCTTAATTGCCCCTTTATTTTTGTTGTCGTCCTGGATTGTTGGTCAACGTCTACGCCATACGCTTACGCCATACGTGTGGCGTAAAAATCCGATTGATTTTAAAGTAAATTCTCTTTTCTTACGCCACACGCTAAATCAGTGTTTGGCGTAGGATTATCACTAATGGGTAATGTCATAGCCTGATATGACGGCGTGAGAAGAAACGCCGGAGGCGTTTCCCAGGCCAGCGCACCGCGCTGGCTCTACCCGCCGCCTAAATCCCACCATCACTAGAACACCTAAAGTTCCGTTGGATTGAGGCTCTTCCCCTGATAGATTCGAAAGTGACAACCACAACAACCGGAGACAGCGCCAATGGCATGTGAAGAGTGCAACAAGCAACCAACCGGACGCCACGATCAACCAATTGCCGCCATGAGATTCAAAGAGCATGGTCTATCTGGCTCTTATCATGGCAAAAGTGCTGATGAACGTTATTACGAATGCCGCCATTGTGGTCAGGAATGGCTTCGTGAAACTGGTAACTATGGGATGGGCTGGCAAACATCATTACCTGAATAGCACTTCCCATAAAACCCGCCTTGTGCGGGTTTTTCATTTCACCCCACCAGCGCGCACGCACACCGCCAAATACTCTAAATCAAAGACTAAGTCATCCCAATGCATAGCCATTTTTAGCGCCTCTCTCAATGCGTTTTATCCGCCTTCCTGAAGGTGCAGAAACATTCAATTTTCTGGCAGTCACTTATCACGACAGTCTTACGCCACGCCAAACACACGTGTGGCGTAAGAAATTGCAGATTAGGTCAGCGGGCTAAACGGGCGTAAAAAGCACCTTAAACGGGGCTTAAAGTGGCTTATTCGCTCTTATTTAAACAGCAGCAAACCTTACGCCATACGTGGCGAAGAAGTGGCGAAGCATATAAATCAATAAGTTACTAAATTAAGCAGCCGGATAAACCTTTCCATTCACTCAAAATCTAGCGCCTGCGCGCGCATGGAGCACCATGATGGAACCAGTAAAACGCCGCCGCACCGGGGCAAATCCGCTGATGGCTGGCCTGCCTGCTGCTGAAAAGACCATCTTGCAAGGTCTGGGGCATGTGCCGCTGGATGAAGGTCAGAAAGCAATTACTGATACAGCTTTCACACGCGCATTACGCTTTGTGGAACTGGTTAAAGGTAAGCCAAAGCCAGTAGTGCCCCCGGTTAAGTTCGCCATCAAACCCGGCTCTGATCTGCTGGATATCATCAACCAAGTAATGATTGCCACGGCATCCGGCAGACTTGCACCTGACACCGCCGCCACCTTAATCAACAGCCTGAACAGCACCAACCGCTCAATCATTTCTCAGGAACTGCGGGATCAGTTGCACGAACTAAAAAAACAAATGGATGGTGAAAGCGATGAATAATCTTTTCCAGCCCCGTGGCGTGCCTAACCAGATCGCAGCAATGCGCCGCCGCAAAAAACCCGCTCACCTGCCCCCTGACGCCGCTTACGTTCGTCATATGCAGCGCTGGACGTTTGCAACCACTGATGAATTACGCATTCAATGGGGCGACTTGCCACCCGGAGGACGAGATCAGGCATCCCAAATCGAGCGCAATCCAGCTTTCCGGGCATTACTCGCTGAAGACACAGAGATTGGCGAAGACCTGCGCGCCTGGCACAAACAAAATCTTGGTTGGGTGTACTTCCTGGACGTAACTCAGAGGGCGGAATGGTGGGAAAACCGCAGCATGACCGCAATTCAATCAGGTATGAAAATGCGGGATGTGGCGAACTTATGCGCCTATTTCCTTTCCCTGCCCTATCTGGCGTTATCCGAAGGGGATAAGGCGTGACAACACTAATCGATATCACATCCACGAATGGCACTGTGCCGCCATCCTGGATTTATAACAATCTGCGCGATTTCGTTGAGGCGCTGTATATCGAAGGCAAAGGCGTAGAAATTGCCTGGAAGTTCCGGGCCGATAAAGAATGGCGCTGGCTGACGCGATCAGACGTTAAAGAACTTCAGCGCCTTTTGAACGAGCACATACCCACAGCGAGAGAGCGCGCCACACCTTCCCGTGTTCGGCTGGCACTGGATTTTATCGCCTGGTATGGAGAGAAGAAGATCGCCGCCAGTAAAGTTATTGGATGCCGCCCGCCACCGGAACGCGCATCCCGCGCTTACGTCAGTAACGATCCCCGCTTCGGTAACTGCTAATACCTTTCCACTCTATTAAGTGACAACCATTTAAATAATATTTGGTTGTCACTTATTTAAAGGCTAAATAATTTTCGCAAAAAACGAATTTTATTTCGTGACTTTTATTTCAGGAAGCGTAGAAGGTAATTATCAACTTGCGCAAAGTTGGTAACTCGAAAATATCTCAAATCCCCGGAACGCGACTGCCGGGTGTCGCAAGTGTCGCAGCCAACCCAATCAAATTTATCCATGAAAGGTTAAGCCATGCCGCAAAACTACAGCGCTTTTAATCATGCCGCCGCCCATGACCCACAGGAAAGTCGTGCCCTACGCCAGCGCGCTGGCAAGCTTTCTGATGCCGAACTCGAATTGGAAATAATTCAGGAACGCATTGAAGCTGGAAACCGTGAGTACCCACTTGACCCTTCATCATGGGTACACGGAAATAAAACTTCAGCCGCTGAAGCCGTAATTAAATGGCTTCAAAGCGATGATGGTGAATATATGACTGTGCCGTGCTTGCCTGACAATTCATTCCAGCGGGAGCTGCAACGCGCACATAAGAAGTTAGGCAAAGGTAAAGCGCGGCTTTCTTTTCGCCCACACGCTGGCCTGTGGCTTATTAACCTGAGCAATCCGTAATGAAAACATTAATTGAACAAGCCACCCGCGAGGAAATTTTGCTGATTCTGGCAGAGAAAGGGTTAAACGGGTTTGAACTTAGCGAATCTGCGTTAAGACTGGCGCTTGATTGCCTGATTGATGATATCGCTTGCGACCACCCTCAATACGGCAGCGAAGCATTACGTATAGGGGTTTTCGTCGCCATGCGCGCCAACGCAAACCAGAAATTCACAAAACTTCAGGAGATCTAAAATGGGCAAGTTAAGAGCGGTGACAGACAACAAAGGCCGCGTCTCGATGCAGGTTTTATCAGAGCGCGATGCAGCCAACTATGATGCCAGCAAAGCCGTTATGTCAGGCGGCCCGGTATCCGCCGATATGCTGAAGCTATTAGGTAGCAACCCTGAATTGGCTAAGCGTTTTGCGGACGGCGCTGAAAAATTAGAGAGAGAAGGCTGATGAACAACCCACAAGATAAAAACGAATCACAACCACTGCGTAAACCAGCGCCTGACATGCGAACTAACCCAGCGGAATTCAATGCGTTGCTTTTCGCAGCATCCCGCCGTGGTAAGAAGAAAAATCACATTGTTGGCAAGTGAGTTAATGGGCGCTGCGGGCTTCTTCCTGTGTTGCTTCGTGGTATGGCTGTGGTGATCCGTTACTGGTCAGCCGCGCACGGCGTGATTAAGCGCTGCGGAGCAGCGCCCAGGCCAGCGCACCGCGCTGGCTCTACCCGCAGAACCACAGGAAAACGCCCACCAGCAACGCCCAACCCATACCAACCGCCACTTATCATTATCCATAAGAGATAAAAACTATGAGCATTCTTGATAAAATAACCGAACAGGTTAGCTTTCTGTTCCATGATGCGGGTGATAAGCATTTTCGCCTTCAGAGTGCTGGTATGTCAGCGATCACAGTTGATGTTATCGACAATGAAACCGTGTCTATGCAAAGTGACGTTACCAGCTTTCCCCGTGAAGGCCTGGAAAATATGGGCGATAACATCCAGCAGAAACCCGTCGAACTTACCTTTGATTGCTTCGTGTCAAATCAACCTATCCGGGGTTTGATTGACGGCGTGACAGATATTGCGGATCACGCCCTGAGCGGTAAAAAGAGGACGTCACTAGTTTTCAATGCCCTGTGGGATGCATGGCAGGCTAAGCAACTCTTTACGCTGACTACTCAGCGCAAGGTCTATTCGAATATGGCGATTACCGGGATTCAGGTGGTGCAAACCCCGGATATTGGTGACGCGATCACGTTCACACTCAATGTGCGAAAAATAAACATCGTCAGCAGCGCAACCGCTAAAGTGCCTGCGGGGATGGGTATCCAGGGCAATCAGATTGGCAGCGCAAACCAGAAGGCCGGGGCCGGAGTGAATGCCGGGCAGAATGCTAACGGTAAAGGTGATTCATCAAGTATTTATGACAAACTAAAAGCAGGCGCTGGCAAATCCGTTATTGTAAACTTGGGCCAAAAGGCTGGCATTATCGAATAGCGGATAAATGCCAATTTGTCTAATCAGCCGCCATTTGGCGGCTTTTTAGTAGAGAAGATAAAAAGGAGTTACATCTATGAATTGCATCAACCTATCTTTAATCGGCATAATTTTCTTTTCAAGCAACACTCTGGCTTTGACCATTGAGGAATATATAGCAGCCAGCCCAACACTAAGCAGCCGCCCCGCCATCATTGCCGCAATTAAAAAAGAAGCCCGTGCACAAGCGATAAGCGATCGTGAAAGTGGTATTGGTTTAGCTGATTTTGTTCGCAAGGCGATGCATGACAAAGGTGATTTCTATGGTCGCCTTGCCGTCAGGGAGACGGCATATTTTTGCCAAAAGCAGATGTTAGACATCCCCCGACTGAATGCCAGCGAATGCAAAATCGTTAGTGGCGAAGAAGAGCGCATAAGCGTTGCTGAGAATTCGTGATTAATTTTTTATATTTCCTGACCAAGTATTTGGTTTAGTACGAGAGACGAAAAATGATGATTCCATCAACTTGGAGTTGGGTGGGAAAAGGAGAGAGTCCTTTATCCACATGGCAAAGATATTACAATGTAAAAGCAGAGGATGCAGATAAAGTATTTGGAGATTGTGTTGTCGCTCATCGCGGGCACACAGCGCCATTTTGGACTGATGGTAAAATCGTTATTGCCGAGTTCTCAACTCCAAAACAATCAGTAAAATTTAAAGGTGCAAAAATTATTTCCTGCTTTCCCGCGACTATGAATTTAGAAGAAATAAGCGGATTGGTTGTAGTTGAAAGTACGTTCTATCAACGCGGTTCTTTCTTTATTGGTTTAGTTTCAAGCGTTGCCCAACTAGATCCTATATGCATTGAAATGCCTCCTATTAAAGACTTAAAAAAACAATTAGCTTACTATGAATCTTTTTATCCCCGCTCAGAGCTTAATGCTAGACTTAAGGAGCAGGTGGAAATTTATAATGAACTAGATGATGCTCGCATTGAATTAGCAACCGCCCAGAACATGGTGGCAGAAGCTAAAAAAAGAATAAAAGAAATTACAAAACTTAACGGGATGAATCTCATTCGCAGTTTTGGATTCGATAAAAAACGTCCTGGTGAACTTTACATTCTTAAATCAAAAGATGGTAATTATATCAAGATTGGAATTGCTCAGAACTCAAATCAACGGCACGCAAGTTTGGCGCGCTCAACACCATGGGCATTTACTGTTTTGCATGTAATCCCTGGATCTGGTGAGGCAGTATATGCGGCAGAGGTAAAGGCGCACACTCTCCTTGAAGCTGACAATGCCAAATTGAATGCGAAAGTGTTTGATGGCGCTACAGAATGGTTTCGAGCCACTCCAGCCGTTTTAGCTTATGTCGATAAGATCATAGCTGATGGGCTAAATGCGTAGAAGGAACCTAACGCTAAGTCTTGCTCCCAACCCGCTTCGGCGGGTTTTTTATTGCCTGCTTATATTGGTAGGGAAAGCAACAGGTAAAAAATCTTTACGGGCATTCAGGCAGTGATTAATGCTGTTTGGCATTATCCAGATCAGGTCAGCGGGTGTATCTCAGCCCTGTTTAACAGGGGCACCCCGAGTCATGGCATGGTGAACATGCCGCACACAGGATAAGGGCTGTCCGGGAGGTTGTAAATCGTGGGAAGTGCGACCGGTGAAGCGAATGAGGAAAAATGACGCAGCCGCACTTCTCTTATCAGGTTCTGCATTGGCAGAAAGCTGTGCAGATCAATTTTATTAAGACGCTAAAATTGATGAATATATCACTTATTAATCTAAACAGGCAAAATCGCGTTAATTAACCCATGCGTTGTTGTTGTTTGATTAATATCAATCTAATGTCGTACAGAAAAAGGCCTAATCCCCTTCCGGACATGCACCGCACGATATTCACCCATTTCCGGACGCGAGAATGAAATTCGACTTCTTCAGCTTTATCCCGCACGCACACAAATGGCATAACATTATCGTCAGCCGCAAAGGGGCGGTCGCGCCAACAGGACGCACGCACTATTCCACGCATATTCAGGCACAGTGCCAACGCTGCGGAGAGCGCATTCATAAAGTGTATTATCGCGATATCAGCGATAAACAGGCGCGCCGCTGGCTGGGTTAAATCTCACTTAAATTTAACTGAAAGATTTCCCGGTTCTGCGTAATACCCAATTTGCGCATCGCAGTGCGTTTTTGCGTGCTGACGGTTTTCACGCTGCGATTGACTCGCTGGGCCACCTGAGACACGGTTAAACCAGCGTGCAAATATTCAATAATAAATTTTTCACGCGCGGATAACGGGGAGCCAGCACTGAATTTGGTCACACTTTCAAGTTCATTAGGGATGCTATGCTCTGTACCATTGAACTGCTGAACATGACGTAATCCTGACAAAATATTTTCTGCAGACAGACTTTTACAGAAATAGCTTTTAATTCTCGGTCTTAAGGCCATGCTCAACAGCTGATGACGCCGACTTTCCCCCAATGCCACTAACGACATCTGAGGATAATCCTGATGTAACTGTTCAACCACCTCTTTAATATCACTTTCTCCCTCAGGTTGGGAGAAATCGAGGATGGCAATATCCGCCTGTACGATGCTGAGCGAAAAAAGTAGCTCTGCGGTATTGCGGCAACAGTCCAGCACGCAAAACGCCGGGTTAGCGTTAATAATGAGCTTCAGGCCATGAAGATAGAGTGGGTGATCATCCATGATTATGATCTTTTTTTCATTGGAATTATTCATATGGCGTTTTCATCAAGTGATTTAAAGCAATCGATAATTTTATTGTTATGAGTGGTCGCTGATTAATAGCGATACATTATGACAGTATCCCAAAATCTTAACATCCCCTTATATCAACAGAAATATAAACTCTTGAATCTGTCATTATCAGCGGTATAGGCTGTGCTTCCGCTAATGCCACTAAGCCGATGAATAATATCGATCCGATCCACAGGCTACCGGGATGACAGGAAAATAATCGACGGCGCATAAATCTGCTCCTTACTGACAAGCCGATGCCAATGACTTGTGATGTTAGGGACATATAAGCATGGATTTAATTATTCCGGATAATCCGCAGAAGAATACTGGCATCACTGTTCGGCAAAGTTCTGCTGATTATCATTGCTCATTTTGCTTATGGGACAACGAACATTCCATGAGAAATAAAATGAGCGTAGCAATTTGTCGGGGTAATCCAGTACCAGAGCACTCTCAATTCAGCAGGTGCATGGGCTGTTTTTTCTTATTCCACTTCACTGTCAAATATTAGAGTTACCGCCCCTTTCCAGTTTGAACCGGGTGCTTTAACCATTTTCTCGACTTCAGGTCGGTTGACGACGAAATCAAGCTTCGAACGTAAATCCACCACAAACTGGCCGGGCAGATCGATGGTATGTCCGGCTGCGTCAGTGTTGAGCAGCATATTACGCACGGGCTGACGATTGGAGGTAAAACCTGGGATCGTCATTTTAACATCCAGCGGCACAGTTTCAGCTGTCGCCTGGTTTTTAAGTCCACAACCAGCACCTGCATTATGTTCACATTGCATCCAGATTTTAAATCCGCTGGAGCTGCTGAGGGTAAAGGGTACCTCTTTTGAAAGCTTTTGCGGAATCATTCCGCCGTTAATCCAGGAGCTCCAGCCGTTAGGCGGTGAAAGCTGGACGTTTTCACTACCGGCTGGAAAACGGTAGAAAAATGCATGTTCTACAGTGGCTTTAATTTTAATTCGCACTTCGTTATCAGAATATGATTCAGCGCCAAAATCCACATCCATTCCTTCACCAACTGAGTAAATCACTTCCCCCTCATATTCTCCTGCGGGAAGTTCCAGCGGTTTTGGAGTTACCAATACATAACCTAGACTAAAGTTATTTACCGTGATATCTCCGTCAGCCAAGGCGTTATTTAATTTCCGATAGCATACTGAGACTTTTTGATTGACACCCCAACCATGACGGTACCAAACTGTATTGCCTATCCCAGTCCGTGGAGAACAGTCCCCTGAAGGGACCGCACCCGTGTTGTTCATTGCGCTGGAAACACTAGACTGATGACTACCAGTACGGTTATGCTGTACCCCAAAAAATGCCCACCTGAATTCTGCAGTTGTTTTAATTCCCGTAGTTTTATTAGTAAGAACGACAATTCTTCCCCTTCCGTCTATAGAAAGATAAGTGTGCTTTCTTATATCATCTGAACTGTAATCGAATTTCTTCAGTGCACTCAATCCTGGAATGATAATGCTAAACTCCCCTTCCCTACAATAATTTGGATGTTGAACGCAAAAGCCGCTTGGTGTCGTGATATTTTTAAACTCATTCTTATCTGGGTAGCTAATATCAGGCTTAAATTCAGTATAGATATTCAAAACTGCCGAATGAGCAACATTTAACATATTCAAAATAAAAACAAACAACATTGCGGCCATTTTCATGCAGGTTTTAAAGTGATTTATTATTTTCATATTTCCCTCAACCCATCTCATCTTTTACAGTTTCTTTACTATTTGCCAGTGTCATCCCCTCACAGGTCACATTTCCGGCAAATATCAGCTCGTCGCGTTTTTCAGTTTCCGGATTAAGGCGAATCTCGCACTGCATACCGGAATGATGTTCAATACTCACCACCGGATTCTTCTCATGAAGCTCCAGGGTAAACATGCCGTCAGATTCGGTGACGGTGCGTCCTGCATGGTTAATCACTTTGGCACCACCCAGCGGCGTACCCTGGTTATCCACCAGGCGTCCCATCACGGTGACAGTCTTCATCACCCGCACTTCATGGCTGCTGACGCCGCCGCGCACATGGTGATAATCGAGATACTGCGGCCAGGCTTTCAGCGCTGGCGCATCCTTACCCGGGAAATCGATTTGCACCGCGCCCGGTTTCCAGGCCTGAACCGGAATAAAGTTGCGCCCGGCTTTCAACGGCGTGGCGCCTGCTTCGTGGTAGGCCATCAAATCCACGCTGGCATCATCGGACACCACATCGACGATCATGCCGCCGCCCTGATGTTGCTGCGCGTCACGGCTGATCACCGCTTTGCCCTGGCCCAGGGCCAGCGTACTGCCAACATTGAGGCCCCCGCTTAACTGGCGGTCGGCGCTGGAGCGCTGGCCCCAGAAGCTGCCGTTGGCTAGCGGTGCGTCAAACTGGTTGTAACTGCTCA
>NZ_CAJCKS010000130.1:0-13617 GCF_903970985.1 Pantoea sp. ME81
CGCTTTCCTCCTTCAGAGTCAAACACTTTTTTCAGCGTTTTTCTCCGGCGGGATGAATTTCTTCACTCCCTGCTGAGCCGCCTGCGTTGCCGCTTTGCCGTCTCAGTGGTGGCGCATTATAGGGAGTTATTCGGGGCTGACAAGGGTTTATTGCAAAAAATTGACTGAGCGCTACTTTTTTAACCGAACAGGCTAAAAACAGACATTTCTCGATCAATAATCAGTCAAAAGCGCCCGTTTGGCGGCACAAATCAGCGTCACGCGTATAAGCACCAATGCTATTCTGTTAGTCCAACGCCGTTTTCTTTGTTGCAGACTGAACAATTATTAAAGAAGGACTTTCAATGATTCGCTCCGCGCGCAGTATGGCCGGCTTGCCCTGGATCGCCGCAATGGCGTTTTTCATGCAAGCCCTCGATGCCACCATCCTCAATACTGCGCTTCCTGCTATCGCCACCAGTCTCGACCGCTCCCCTCTTGCCATGCAATCTGCTGTGATCAGCTATACGCTCACTGTCGCCATGCTGATCCCGGTCAGCGGCTGGCTGGCCGATCGCTTCGGCACGCGCAAAGTCTTTATCGTGGCCGTTTCACTGTTTACGTTGGGGTCTTTAGCTTGTGCACTCTCGGGCTCGCTGAGCATGCTGGTTATCTCACGCATTATCCAGGGTGTTGGTGGCGCGATGATGATGCCGGTCGCGCGCCTGGCATTGTTGCGTGCTTATCCACGCAGTGAATTGCTGCCGGTACTTAACTTTGTGACCATGCCGGGATTAGTCGGACCGATTCTGGGGCCGATGCTCGGTGGCTTGCTGGTCACCTACGCCAGCTGGCACTGGATATTCCTGATCAACATTCCCATCGGCATCGCGGGCATCTTCTATGCACGTAAATATATGCCGGATTTCACCACGCCTAAGCGCCGCTTTGATTTTGGCGGCTTCATTCTGTTTGGCTTAGGTCTGGTGCTGATATCCGTCGGTATCGAACTGTTCGGAGAGCGTATCGTGTCGCCGTGGCAGGCGGTGCTGGTGCTGTTAGCCGGTGTCGCGCTATTGCTTCTATATATAGTGCATGCACGCCGCCATCCTGCACCGCTGATCAACTTACCGATGTTTAAGACCCGAACCTTCTCGGTCGGCATCATTGGTAATATCGCGGCACGTCTGGGCACGGGTTGTATTCCCTTCCTGATGCCATTGATGTTACAGGTGGGCTTTGGTTATCCCGCACTGATAGCGGGTTGCATGATGGGGCCAACAGCGATTGGCTCGCTGCTGGCCAAATCCACCGTGACACAAGTGCTACGTCGCTTCGGCTATCGTAAAACGCTGGTCGGTATCACCATCATCATCGGCATTCTTGTCGCCAGCTTCTCACTGCAAACACCGGGTGAAAGTGTATTAATGCTGTTAGCCGCGCTGTTTGTATTAGGTATGGCGATGTCGACACAATTCACCGCGATGAACACCATCACACTGGCCGATTTGAATGATGAGAATGCCAGCGGTGGTAACAGCGTGCTGGCAGTAACGCAGCAGGTATCGATCAGCTTTGGCGTGGCCGTCAGTGCGGCGGTACTGCGTTTCTATCAGGATTTCGAGAGCACAACCGTGCAGCAATTCCACGCCACCTTCCTGACGATGGGCGTGATCACCGTGCTGTCCGCGTTTGCTTTCCTGATGCTGCGTCCCGGCGATGGCCGCAATCTGATCGCTAATCGCGAGAAAAAGAAGAAAACCGCTTAAACCGAACCGCGTTCCACCAGCTCCGGCGTCAGTACCAGCGTTTGCTGACAGGCGTCGGGATCGCTCATACGGTGAATCAGCGTATCAATCGCCAGTTCGCCCAGTTCATCCTTGGGCTGATGGATGGTACTAAGCGGTGGTGTGAGATAACGTGCCAGTTCGATATTGTCATAACCCATCACCGCGATATCTTGCGGCACGCGTAATCCCGCCTGGAATAGCGCGTGATATACGCCCACTGCCATCGCATCGTTACTGGTGAAAACCGCTTCGGGTAGCAACTCAAGGGTCAGTAGCTGGTTCATCGCATTAAACCCACCCTGAAATTCGAAATCACCGTCGACCACATAGCCGGGCAACACCGGTAATCCACTGTTGGTCATCGCTTTATGGAAACCTTCCAGACGCAAACGCGCCGGAGTTTTATCCTGCGGACCGGCAATACAGGCAATACGCGTGTATCCGCGATCGATCAGATGCTGCGTTGCCAATTCACCGCCCAGCAGCGCATTATCCTGAATGATGTCGCCACGCCCTTCAAACGGCGCCCAGTCCATCATCACCATGGGTACGGACGGATAACGATTGAGGATCTCCGCAGAGGGAAGGTGCGTCTCGGTGCACATCATTAATAAGCCATCGACACGCTTTTGCATCAGCGTTTCGAGGCTTCGATTCATGCGCTCTTCATCGCCTTCGGTATTGCACAGAATCAGACTGTATCCGCGCTCGTAGCAGCTATTTTCAACGCCGCGTACCACTTCTGAATAAAACGGGTTACTGCTGGCCGTCAGTAACATGCCAATAGTGCGGGTTTGGTTGATTTTCAGGCTGCGTGCCAGCGCGGAGGGCGCGTAATTCAGCTCACGGATTGCCTGATCCACTTTTTCCCGCACCTGTTCGCTCACAAAACGATTGTTATTGATGACGTGGGAAACAGTGGAAGTGGAGACGCCCGCCAGGCGGGCGACATCTTTCATGGTCGCCAAAGGCTTAACCCTGTTGCTGCAGGAAGTTATCGATCTCAGTGCGCCACGGCACTGAGGGCTGCGCGCCCGGACGCGTCACCGCAATTGCGGCGGCGGCATGGGCAAAACGCACGGCATCATGCATTGCAACGCCTTCCAGACGCGCGGTAATAAAAGCACCGTTAAAAGTATCGCCCGCTGCGATGGTGTCGATAGCCTGCACGGTGAAGCCCGGAATACGCACGCCTGTGCCCTGCTCGCTCAACCACACACCACGACGACCTAAGGTAATCAAAACGGTAGAGATGCCTTTATCATGCAACGCCTGCGCCGCATGTGCTGCATCTTCATCACTTTTCACCGCGATGCCGGTCAGAATTTCGGCTTCGGTTTCGTTCGGTGTGATGATATCGATTAAGGCCAGCAGCTCATCAGACAAATGTGTGGCAGGCGCTGGATTAAGAATCACTTGCGTGGCATTGGCACGTGCAATCTTCGCTGCCGCCAACACGCTTTCCAGCGGCGATTCCAACTGCATCAGCAAGGCCTCAGCATCAGCAATCACTTGCTGATGGCGATCGACACAGGCTGGCGTCAGCGCCGCGTTAGCACCGGAATAGATGCCGATATTATTTTCACCTTCGCCATTCACGAAGATCATCGCCACGCCGGTGGCTTCGTCTGCCACGATTTCTACCGGAGCAGTATCAATACGGTCCTGCTGCAGCTGCTGGCGGATACGTTCGCCAATGTCATCTGCACCTACACAGGCAATAAAAGCGATATCCGCGCCAGCACGACCGGCCGCCACGGCCTGGTTAGCCCCTTTGCCACCAAAGGCAATCTGATACTGTTTGCCGATCACCGTTTCGCCCGGACGCGGAAAATGGGTGAGGTTCAGAATGTGGTCGGCATTGATGCTGCCAAGTACCGCCAGTTTTGCACTTGTGTTCATAGGGAGTGATCCAGAAAGTTGCGCCACCAGGACGGTGGCGCGTTGCCATGCTTTTCTTTGTTTTTTATTTGGTGACCAGCTTCAGGTCAACTGGATTAACCGACTGTACTTTTTCGCCTTTCAGCACTTTATCTGCAGTGTCCACACCAATCACGCCAATTTTATCAGGCATCTGCGCCACTGTGGCGGTCAGTTTACCGGCTTCTACCGCTTTCACACCGTCAGCGGTACCGTCAAAGCCCACCACCAGTACATCGGTTTTACCGGCAGTCTGCAGCGCACGCAGTGCACCCAGCGCCATTTCGTCGTTCTGAGCAAATACAGCCTGTACATCCGGATGCGCCTGCAGCAGGTTCTGCATCACGTTCAGACCTTTAGTACGGTCGAAATCTGCTGGCTGGCTCGCCAGGATATTAAATTTGTGCGCATCAGCAGCCTGCTTGAAGCCTTCGCCACGCTCGCGCGCTGCGGAAGTCCCGGCAATACCCTGCAGCTCGATGATTTTTGCGCCATCGCCCAGTTTCTTCGCGATGAAGTCACCGGCCATTTTGCCGCCGAAGCGGTTGTCAGAAGCCACGTGGCTCACCACGGTGCCTTGTGCCGCCACGCGGTCCAGGGTGATCACCGGAATGTTGGCCTGGTTGGCCATCTTCACGGCGTTACCCACGGCATCAGAATCCGTTGGGTTAATCAGCATCAGCTTGGTGCCACGCACAGTCAGATCCTGTACGTTCGCCAGCTCTTTCGCCGGGTTATTCTGCGAATCCAGCACCACCAGGTTATAACCCAGTTTGTCGGCTTCTTTCTGTGCGCCATCTTTCAGAGACACAAAGAACGGATTATTCAGCGTTGATACAACCAGCGCAATGGTGTCCTTAGCCATCGCGCCAGCACTGAGGGTAGCGCCAAGGATGACGGCCAATGCAGTTAACTTTTTCATTTATAGAGTCCTGTGTGAAGGTCAGAGTTATTTGCTGCTTTTGTTATCCACCAGCACCGCCAGCAGAATGACAACGGCTTTAACAATCATTTGGTAGTAAGAAGATACGCCCATCAGATTCAGGCCGTTGTTCAGGAAACCCAGGATCAGCGCGCCAATCAGCGTGCCCATAATGCGACCTTTACCGCCCGCCAGGCTGGTTCCGCCTAAGACCACCGCCGCGATGGCATCCAGTTCATAACCGGTACCTGCCGTCGGTTGCGCAGAGGAAAGCCGCGCGACTTCGATGGTGCCCGCCAGCGCCGCCAACAGACCACACAGCGAATAGACGATGATTTTGACGCGGTTAACATTGATGCCTGACAGACGTGTCGCCGCTTCATTGCCGCCTAACGCATAAATGTAACGACCGAGGCGCGTGTGATGCAGCATGTACCACGCCAGCGCGAACACTACTGCCATCAGCCACACCGGCGTTGGGATACCCAGCGGACGGCCAATACCGAACCAGCCGAACAGATCGGCGTTATCACTGAAACCGGTGTTGATCGGGCTACCGTTGGTGTACACCATGGTCACGCCGCGCAGCAGCAGCATCATCACTAGCGTGGCGATAAACGCCTGTACCTTGCCGCGCGCCACAATCACGCCGGTAATACCGCCAATCGCCGCACCCAGCGCCAGCGAAGCCGCTACTGCCACCAGCGCATTCACTTCCAAACCGACAATCGAGGCGGCGACTGCACCGGTGAGCGCCAGCAGCGATCCCACCGACAGATCAATACCCGAAGTCAGAATCACCAGCGTCATGCCGACGGCCATAATGGCGTTAACCGAGGTCTGCTGCAGGATGTTGAACATGTTGGCAACGGTGAAGAAGTTCGGGCTTTGGCTCGCCACCACGGCAATCAGCACGATCAGCGCAATCAGCGATTTCTGCTCCAGCAGCCAGGCTTTGCTAAACCAGCGACGGCTGGCGGGTAAGGTTTGGGTGCTCATACAACTAACTCCTCGCTGTGTTGCTTACCGACTGCCGCCGCCATCAGGGATTCCTGGGTAGCCTGCTCACGGGAAAATTCGCCACTCAGATGGCCTTCATGCATCACCAGGATGCGATCGCTCATGCCCAGCACTTCCGGCATTTCCGATGACACCAAAATGATGCTCAGCCCTTCGGCTTTAAACTGGTTAATTAACTGATAAATCTCTTTTTTCGCACCCACGTCCACGCCACGCGTCGGCTCATCCAGAATCAGTACGTTCGGGCGCGTCATTAATCCGCGCGCAATCGCCACTTTCTGCTGATTACCACCCGACAGCAGGCCAATCGGCTGCTCCATTGACGGGGTTTTAACGTTGAACAAACGGATGAAGTCGCCTACTGCCAGTTGTTCTTCACTGTGTTTCAGATTACCGGTGGCATGGCTGAAATAGCGCAGCGCGGTCAATGACATGTTCTCTTTCACCGACATGCCGAGCACCAGGCCATCGCGCTTGCGGTCTTCTGAGATGTAGACGATGCCGTTGGCCAGGCCGTCCTGAGGTGATCGGGTAATAATTTCGCGACCGTTGAGCGTAACGGTGCCGTTGCTGCGAGGCAGTGCGCCGTACAGCACTTTCATCAGTTCCGTCCGTCCCGCGCCCATTAAACCGGAAATGCCAAGGATTTCCCCTTTGCGTAG
Organism: Pantoea sp. ME81; assembly: GCF_903970985.1. Lineage (NCBI taxonomy): Bacteria > Pseudomonadati > Pseudomonadota > Gammaproteobacteria > Enterobacterales > Erwiniaceae > Pantoea > Pantoea sp. ME81. The sequence goes on from NZ_CAJCKS010000130.1 coordinate 6,294, forward strand.
GTTAAAACTGACGTTATCCACGCCCGGCCCACTGAGATTTTTAACAGTTAAACGAATATCGCCCGGTGCCTGATCAATATGCGGATATTGATCTTCCAGCTTACGGCCCACCATCATCTCGATCAGACTCTCTTCGCTGAGATCGCTCACCGCGCGCTCGGCAATAAATTGCCCGTCACGAAACACGGTGACATCATCGCAAATCTCGAAGATCTCTTTCATACGGTGCGAGATATAAACAATGCCGCAGCCCTGCGCTTTCAGTTCATTGATTACGCGGAACAGCGACAGGGTTTCGGTATCGGTCAGCGCATCGGTCGGTTCATCCATAATGATGACCTTCGACTCGAAGCTAAGCACTTTGGCGATCTCAACCATCTGCTGATCGCCAATCGATAAATCGCCCACCAGCTTATGGCTGTTGAAGCGCAGGTTCAGACGATGTAATAAGGCATCCGCCTCGGCGTACATCCGGTTCCATTCGATGCGGCCAAAGCGGTTAACAAATTCGCGACCGAGGAAAATATTCTCCGCCACGGTCAATTGCGGAATTAGGTTGAGTTCCTGATGAATAATGCCAATGCCCGCTTCCTGCGACGCTTTCGGTCCAGAAAAAGCCACATCCTTGCCCAGCCACTGCAGAGAGCCCGCATCCATGCTGTAAATGCCGGTCAGCACTTTCATCATGGTGGATTTCCCCGCGCCGTTTTCACCCACCAGCGCCATCACGCGCCCCGGATAAACAGCCAGCGAAGCGCCATTCAGCGCTTTCACGCCGGGAAACGACTTTTCAATCCCTTTGAGTTGCAATAACGGTTGCATAACGACCTCAGAAGGTTACGCCAGCGCTCAGGATGACATTCGCATACGGAGAACACTCTCCGCTGCGAATGACGGCCTGACTACGCTGCGTTTCTTGTTTGAACTGTTCATGGCTGGTGTAACGGATGGTGATGACATTCCCCTGGTGCCGTTGCAAGGCATCGAGCACGGCGAGCAGTGCGCTGTGGAGTTGCGGATTGTGTTGCTTGATCTCCTCCGCCATCAGGGCGCTTTCGACTTGCATCTCCTGAGTGACAACATCAACCACCTGTAAAAATTCGGGCGTTCCCGGCGTCAACGCCAGGTCGATTCGCTGTGGTCCGGCCGGAATCGGCAAGCCCGCATCCGCAATCGTCAGCGTATCGGTGTGCCCCAGGCGGGCAATCACATGAGAGAGTTCAGCGTTTAACAAGCGACCTTTTTTCATTTCTTCCACTCCACAGCGAAACGTTTCGCTGAGCGGGAGTGTATTAAATGTGCGCGGCAACTCAATGACGTCATCACGGAAATGTGATCGCCATCGAAACGTTTCGCTTGTGCCGGGAATAATTTGAGTTTGGTGGTGGATGCGAGCCGCCTGAGCGGCTCTGAAGGGTGTTATGGCAGCTTGCGGACCTGCTTAACGTCCAGTTCAATGGAATTAAAGTCCTTATCCAGCTCGCCGGTCAGTTCAACCTGATCCTTCGGAGTGATGGTCTGTCCGTGCCAACGCTTATGGTCGATTTCCACTTTCATGTTGCCGCTACCGTCACGGAACAGATAATCCTCATCGCCGATTTGCTTATCGAGATAACCGCGCACGGTGATCCAGCTGTCGTCTTTCATCTCTTCAGCCTGCTTAACGGTCACTACACTGGTGTTATCCGCCTGGAAGCCACCTGCGTGAACCTGAGCCTTTGGCGCACTTGGGTCAACAAATCCCCCCTGTTGTGCGGCCAGAACCGGCGTGGAAGCCAACATAATAATCGCGATTAACGCTGCACTCTTTTTCATTTTTCACCTCTGTTCCATGAATGTGTGGGATACGGAGGCTATTACAGCACAGGGTTCTTAACAGGATCTTAAGGGGTAAAAAAACACGAAAAATAGCCAATCTGCGGCGATTGACGCTGTACAAGCGGATTTTTGCTTCGTATAACGACTCTTGCACTCAAGGAGAAACACATGCGCATATTATTGATCGAGGACGATACGCTGATTGGCGATGGCCTGAAAGTCGGGCTAACGAAACTCGGCTTCAGCGTTGACTGGTTCGTGTCAGGCGAAGCGGGATTTCAGGCTTTATCGGCCGCACCCTGGGATGCCGTGGTACTGGATCTTTCGCTGCCCGGGCGTGATGGGCTGGAGATTCTGCGTCAATGGCGTGAGCAGGGCGCAGATGTACCCGTGCTGATCCTCACCGCACGCGATGCGCTCGATCAGCGCATACAAGGATTACAGTCAGGCGCTGACGACTATTTGTGTAAGCCCTTCGCGCTCGCTGAAGTCGCCGCGCGTTTACAGGCGCTGATTCGCCGCCGTCATGGACAACTACAGCCCGAGTTGAAACACGGCAAGGTGGTGATGTCGCCCAGCAGCCACAGCGTCTGGATTGACGGCGAAACCATCAGCCTGAAGAGCCGTGAACTGGCGCTGCTGGAGCTGTTTATGCGCAATCCAGGTCGCGTGCTAACCCGCAGCCAGCTGGAGGAAAAACTCTACAGCTGGGATGACGATGTCTCCAGCAACGCAGTAGAAGTGCATATTCACCATCTGCGCAAAAAGCTCGGCACAGCGTTTATTCGTACCGTTCACGGCGTGGGTTATACACTCGGTGCGGCAGAATGAGTCTGTTTCTACGACTCGCCATCGGCTTTGTGCTGCTGATTACGCTGTGCGGTGGGGTGGCCAGTTACAGCGCCTGGCATCAGACCCGCGACACCGTTAATGAGCTATTCGATACCCAGCAAATGCTGTTTGCCAAACGCCTGCTGTCACTCGATCCCACCAGCTTACACGCCGCCTCACTGCCAAAAACCAAATCCATTTTGCGCCATCACCGCGGCGATCAGGATGATGATGCACTGGCGTTTGCCATTTTCCGTGCGGACGGCCAGCCGTTGCTTAACGATGGCGAGAACGGGCGCGATATGCAGTTTGATGATAAGCGTGACGGTTTTCGCGAGGGTCGTCTGCGCGGCGACGATGACAGTTGGCGACTGCTTTGGCTGACTTCTGCTGATAAACAATATCGCGTGGTAGTGGGCCAGGAGCGGGAATACCGCGACGATATGACGCGCGATCTGGCACTGGCGAGTTTGATGCCGTGGCTTTACGCCATGCCCTTTATGCTGCTGATGCTGCTGGCATTGGTGTGGTTCGAATTGCGCCCGCTAAAGCGCCTGACGGCATCACTCCAGTTGCGAGCACCCGATGACGCCACACCGCTCGACGAAGCACGCTTGCCCAAAGAGGTGCAGCCGTTGGTGGCGGCATTGAACGGGCTGTTTCACCGTATGGCGCAACTCGTGCAGCGCGAGCGCCGTTTTACCTCCGATGCGGCGCACGAACTGCGCAGTCCGTTAGCTGCACTGCGCGTGCAGAGTGAGGTGATTCAGCTGGCGGATGATGACGAAGCAATGCGCAAACGGGCATTGCAGCAGCTTGATAGCGGCATCCAGCGCGCCACACGGCTGGTGGATCAACTCTTAACGCTATCAAGAGTGGAAGCGGACGATCTGCGCAGCGAATTTCAGCCGGTGCCACTGGCACCGCTGCTGCAAAAGCTTCTGATAGAACATTTTCCACAGGCCGAGGCGCAGCAGATGGATCTGCAATTGCATGCACAGGCCGAACCGGTGATGAACGGTCATCCTCTGCTGTTGAATTTGCTGATGCGTAACCTGCTGGATAACGCGCTGCGCTATGCGCCGCCGGGCAGCCAGATTCAGTTCACGTTAAACGCGCGGACGATAATTATTGAAGATAACGGGTCAGGCGTTAGCGATGAGCAGCTTGCGCGCCTAGGTGAGCGTTTCTGGCGACCGCCGGGGCAAACGCAAACGGGCAGCGGTTTAGGAATATCGATTGTGAAAAACATTGCGCAACTGCACGGTATTCGCATCGCATTCAGCCATGTGCAGCCTCAAGGCTTGCGCGTCACCTTGAGCTGGTGACGCGCTTGATCCTTAAATCTCGACTTGCGTGCCCAGCTCGATCACGCGATTAGGCGGGATTTCAAACTGATCCGGCGCACGCAGCGCATTGCGTTGCAGCGCAAGGAACAGTTTGCCGCGCAGACGCAGATACCACGGGCGATCGCCAATAATCAGCGATTCATGGGACATGAAGAATGAGGTTTCCATCATGCGGCAGTTGAGACCTTCCAGCCCGCAGCGGTGGAAAATTTCTTCCACGTTCGGGGTTTCACGCCAGCCGTAACTCGCCACCACGCGCCAGAAGGTGGGCGATAGCTGTTCGATGGTAACGCGACGCACGTTATGCACGTAAGGCGCATCCTCAGTACGTAGCGTCAGCAGTACCACACGCTCATGCAGCACTTTGTTGTGCTTGAGATTATGCAGCATGGCAAAAGGGATCACGTTCAGGGCACGCGACATATAGACTGCGGTGCCCGGCACGCGTACCGGCGGAGATTTCTCCAGCGAAGCGATCATCGCTTCAAGCGAATTGCCGTGCTCATGCATACGACGCAACAGGCGGAAGCGCTCGCTTTTCCAGGTGGTCATAACGATAAACATCATCAGTGCCAGGGTCAGCGGCAGCCAACCGCCGGAGAACACTTTGACCAGGTTTGCCGAGAACAAGGACACGTCAATACACAGCATGCCAATCAGAATCAGCACCACCAGATAACGGTTCCAGTGCCAGTTCTGAATTGCCACCGTGGAGCAGAGAATCGCAGTCAGCACCATGGTGCCGGTTACCGCGATGCCGTAAGCCGCCGCCAGGTTACTGGAGTGCTCAAAGCCAACAATCACGATCACCACGGAGAAGTAGAGCAGCCAGTTGATCACCGGAATGTAAATCTGACCCGATTCTTCTTCCGAGGTGTGCACGATACGCATCGGCGGGAGATAGCCTAAACGCACCGCCTGACGTGTTAAGGAGAACACACCAGAGATCACCGCCTGCGAGGCGATAACCGTGGCCAGCGTCGCCAGAATCAGCATGGGAATCAGCATCCAGTCTGGCGCCAGCAGGAAGAAGGGGTTTTTGATCGCTTCGGGATGTTTAAGTAGCAGCGCGCCCTGACCAAAGTAGTTCAGCACCAGCGAGGGCAGCACCACGATAAACCAGGCAAGACGAATCGGGAATTTGCCGAAGTGGCCCATATCCGCATATAGCGCTTCCACACCGGTAATGGCCAATACCACCGCGCCGAGCGCAAAGAACGACACCGTTTTGTACTGGATAAAGAAGTGCATCGCCCAATACGGGTTCATGGCATGCAGCACATCAGGGTTACTGATGATGCTACGCGCGCCCAGCACGGCCAGAATGATAAACCACACCAGCATCACCGGCGCAAACAGCTTACCCACGATGCCGGTACCGTGCTTCTGAATCACAAACAGCAGCGTCAGCACTGCAATCGCAAGCGGAACGATATATGCATCCAGGCTCGGTGCCGCAATCTCCAGCCCTTCAATCGCCGACAATACCGAGACGGCGGGCGTGATCACCACTTCACCATAGAAGAAACTGCCACCGATCAGCCCCATGATGACAAGAATCGCCGTTGCACGTGCGCCGGTATTGCGCCCGGCCAGTGACATCAAGGTCAGGATCCCGCCTTCACCGGCGTTATCGGCACGCATCACGTAGCTGATGTATTTCAGTGATACCACCAAAATCAGCAACCAGAAGATCAGCGAGAGAAAGCCAAATACCGCTTCGCGTTCTACGCCAAAGCCGAACTGACCGGAGAGACATTCACGCAAAGTATAGAGCGGGCTGGTACCGATATCGCCATACACCACGCCAATCGCGGCGAGTGTGACTGCGCCAAGGGACTGCTTCTTATCCGAGCTCATAAGTTGTCTTTTGTTGGAGCCGATGAGGCACTTGCCTACCGCTCAGGCCATCAAAAAGCGCACAGTATGCACATATTCCAAAAAAAACCTACTCTTACAACATGTCATCATGACGTCAGCGAGGCGGTTTTTCGCCGAAATTAGGCGCCAAAAACCGTCTGAAGCAGCGAGTTCTCTCGCCTCAACCTTCTGAAACAAAAAAGCTGACGGCTATCAACGCAATCAAGCATGATAACCAGTAGAGTATTGCGCTCGCCAGAATATGACGGCTCCAGGATCAGAAGGACAATGATGTGATTATGGCTCAACCCCATCTTTTGGCAGAAAGAATTTCTCGCCTGAGTAACGCCCTGGAGAAAGGGCTGTATGAACGGCATCATGCGATTCGCCTGTGCTTATTAGCTGCACTGAGTGGCGAGAGCGTATTTTTGCTGGGGCCGCCCGGCATTGCCAAGAGTTTGATTGCCCGCCGCCTGAAATACGCCTTCCAACACGCCCGCGCCTTTGAATACCTGATGACCCGTTTTTCTACCCCTGAAGAAGTGTTTGGCCCGCTGTCGATTCAGGCGTTAAAAGATGAAGGTCGTTATCAGCGATTAACCAAAGGCTATCTGCCGGATGCCGAAATCGTCTTCCTTGATGAAATCTGGAAAGCCGGCCCGGCGATATTGAACACCTTACTCACCGCCATCAACGAACGCCGCTTTCGCAATGGCGACAGCGAAGAAAAGATTCCGATGCGCCTGCTGGTGACCGCTTCCAACGAATTGCCGGAGGCCGATAGCGGGCTGGAAGCCTTGTATGATCGCATGTTGATTCGCCTATGGCTGGATAACGTGCATGAGAAGCAGAACTTCCGCAGCATGCTCACCCACCAGCAGGACGAAAATGATAATCCGGTGACGGAAGCGCTGCGCATCAGTGATGAAGAGTATCACCAGTGGCAGAAAGGCATCAGCCAGGTCTCATTACCTGATCATGTGTTTGAGCTGATTTACCAACTGCGTCAGCAACTGGAGAATTTGCCCAGCGCACCTTACATTTCCGATCGCCGCTGGAAAAAAGCGATTCATCTGCTGCAGGCCAGTGCGTTTTACAGTGGCCGCGTGACCATTGCGCCGATCGATCTGATTCTGCTCAAGGATTGCCTGTGGCATGACGTCGCATCGATGCAGCTATTGGATCGCGAAATTGATGCTTTGATGACCCAGCACGCCTGGCAACAGCAGGCGTTGCTGCACAAACTGCAGCAGATCAAAGCACGTCGTCTCGCCTTGCAACAGCAGCAAAGCGTGGCACAAGCGCTGACGCTGGAGAAACACAGCGGTATGTTTAGCCGCAAACCCCATTACGAATTGCCTGCTGCCATCAGCGATGAACAACTGACGCTCATGCTGCAACAGCCGTTAACGCTGCACGACATGCAAGTGACGCATGTGCTGATTGCCCGTGAAGCCTTAACCCAG
>NZ_CAJCKS010000131.1:0-13558 GCF_903970985.1 Pantoea sp. ME81
ATTGCACACCGGGATAATACTGGCTGCCATGTCCCTGTCCCGGGACGGTTCGGCTGATAATACTGCCGCAGCCGCTCAACACGAGTGTGGTGGCACACAATAGGGTTAATTTAAGGAAATAATTCACAACATTTACTCACAATGAACTGGCGTTAGTTTAACCGGGTCACGGGTGGAATAACTACACCTGTGCGCGTAAAGATTGTGTTAGTCAGAATGTTGGCAAAAAAAAAGCGGCATCGCTGCCGCTTTTAGGTTTTCGAGGTTAGCGCTGTGGAAGCGCCTCAGGATTGAGTGTCAATTTCTGATAACTCTCCACCCATTGATGATATTTCTCTGCACTTTCCCACAGGCGTGAGTGCACGCGCGCCAGCACTACTGGGTCACTGATGAGCTGCAAACGCTGCTCGCGGTTCAGTTTCTCAGGCGCATCGCTCAGTGCCTGATCGACACGGCGGTCGCGTGCATGATCCAGCAACGCACTCTGTTTGTGACGCGACGTGGCCATTGCGGTTGCCAGTGCATTGAATGCCGGGTTGAACAAGGCATGCATAAAGCCATTCTTCAACGCCCGCTCGCGGTTCAACTGCAGGTAGTGATCGGTATCAACCAGCTCTTTCGGTGGTTCATACTCTTCCGGGATCAGGAACAGCTTCGCATTCTTACTCTTCTGTCCCACCGTTGCACGGCTCGACATCACCGACACAAACGGCGACAGAATCAGTGAGAACACAATCGGCGCCAGCCACCATAAGAAGTTCAGATCGAGCACACCCATACCGGCCGCCCAAACGATACCTAACAGCATCTGAGAACCATGACGACGGAAAGCTTCGCCCCATGGTGTAGCATCGTCATCACGCTGCGGTGAGTTCCACACCACTTCCCAGCCGAGGAACGCGCTGACCACGAACACGGTGTGGAACAGCATACGCACCGGTGCCAGCAACACCGAGAACAGCATTTCCAGAATCAGCGAGCAGAACAGACGAATGGCACCACCATACGGTTTGGCACCTTTGAACCAGATCAACACCACACTGAGCAGCTTCGGCAGGAACAGCAGTACCAACGTGGTAGAGAACAGCGCGATCGCCAAATCAGGACGCCACTGCGGCCACACCGGGAACAGCTGGCGCGGTTGCAGGAAGTAGGTCGGTTCCATCAGCGTATGTACCACCTGCAACGCGGTGGACAAGGCGAGGAACATAAACCACAACGGTGCTGACAGATAAGACATCACACCGGTCAGGAACACCGCACGGTGAACCGGGTGCATCCCCTTCACCAGGAACAGTCGGAAATTCATCAGGTTACCGTGGCACCAGCGACGGTCACGCTTCAGTTCATCCAGCAGGTTCGGCGGCAGTTCCTCGTAAGAGCCCGGCAGATCATAGGCGATCCACACACCCCAACCGGCACGGCGCATCAGCGCGGCTTCAACGAAGTCATGTGACAGAATTGAACCGGCAAAAGAACCTTCACCAGGCAGCGGTGCTAACGCACAGTGCTCGATGAACGGCTGAACACGGATGATGGCGTTATGGCCCCAGTAGTGCGATTCGCCCAACTGCCAGAAGTGCAGACCGGCGGTAAACAACGGGCCATAGACGCGGGTCGCGAACTGCTGACAACGCGCATACAGCGTGTCCATGCCTGACGCTTTTGGCGACGACTGGATAATACCGGCGTTCGGATTGGCTTCCATCATGCGCACCAGGCCAGTGAGACACTCACCGCTCATCACGCTGTCAGCATCCAACACCACCATGTAGCTGTAATTGCTGCCCCAGCGACGGCAGAAGTCATCGATGTTACCGCTTTTACGCTTCACACGACGGCGACGACGGCGATAGAAAATCTTGCCTGCGCCTCCGACATCACGCACCAGCTCCATCCAGGCTTTCTGCTCAGCGATGGCGATATCGGCATCGTAGCTGTCGCTCAGGATATAGACATCGAAGTGCTCGGCATTACCTGTACGCTGCACCGATTCCCAGGTGGCACGCAGACCGGCGAATACGCGTTCAACGTCTTCGTTACAGATCGGCATGATCAGCGCAGTACGATGCTCCGGATTGAGCGGCTCATCACCCGTGGTCGAATACGAAATGCTGTATTTGTCGCGACCCATCATCAACTGCAGGAAGCCCATCAACGCGGTCCAGAAACCAGCGGACACCCAGCAGAACAGAATGGCAAACAGGAACAATATCCCGGTTTGCAAAATGTAAGGCAGGATCAGCTCTACCGACTGCAGCCAGTTCTGGTTAAACAACTCGATAGGATCGAGCAGCGTCCAGCCCTGATATGGCAGAATGGTTTTCATGTACCAGGTCGCCACTACCGTCTGTAAAATCGTCAGAATCAGCAGGACATAACGGCGCATAGAACCGACATGACGCCACTTATCTTCGGTCTTTTGCTCTTCCGCTGTGGCATAACGCGGCGTGAATTTTTTCCCACGCACAGAATCCCATGCACGCGCGATCGGGTTGGTGCGCCAGATCTCAGGGAACATCAGCGAGCGCTTCACTTTAGGCATCGCCTTCAGCGTGGTGCGGTCGAGATAATCCTTACTGAGTTGTTGACCCTCGGCCAGTGAATCCGGCCAGGCCATCTGTACGCGTGATGACACCGATTTTAGCGGCGCATCATCCGGGCGATCGCTGGCGGCAACATCTTGCCCCAGCGCCGTATGAATAGCGTGGAACGCCTGGGCATTCTGTAACGAATCACTCAGACGAGCGCGCCCCGCCGCATCAAGCGGCAGGGCCTCCACGTAAGATTGAGGTAAAAAAGTCGATTTATTCATTGGCAGGTAGCTGATAGCTCCAGGTTTCCGTCAATGTCTTGTCGCCGCTCACCAGCGCCGCACGCATTTCGGTCGGCTGCTTGTTATCTTTCACGCGCAGACGCAATACCAAACGCCAGCCTTTGGTCACCGGGTTGTAGCGTACACTCTGCTCAACCACGTCGGCATTGTTGCCTACACTGACCTGAGGCGCGACCTGGGTATTGTCCGGCAGTTTGCTCATTGCTTTACCGACGAAGTCGATAGTAAAGGCAATTGAGCCATCCGGCTGACGTACCAGGTTAGACTGCTTCACATCACCCGCAGAACGCAGCGTGTTTTTCACCCATGCCACATCATCCTGATGCAGTTGGTTTTCATCACGCGTGAAGTGCAGACGATATTGGAAATTCATCTCTTTGCCCGGCTCTGGCAATTTCTCAGGCGTCCAGAAAGCCACGATGTTGTCGTTGGTTTCATCCGCTGTCGGGATTTCGACCAGTTCGACACGGCCTTTACCCCAGTCACCCTGTGGCTCAACCCAACCGCTTGGACGCAGATCGTAGCGATCGTCGAGATCCTGGTAATGGCTGAAATCACGGCCACGCTGCAGCAATCCGAATCCTTTCGGATTTTCGATGGTAAAGGTGCTCACCGCCAGGTGTTTCGGGTTGTTCAGCGGACGCCAAATCCACTCACCGTTGCCCGCGTGAATGGACAGCCCATTCGAGTCATGTAACTCGTTACGGAAATTGGTCACCGGTGAAGGCTGGTTAGCACCAAACAGGAACATGCTGGTCAGTGGTGCCACGCCCAGTTTGCCGACGTTGTCACGCAGGTAAACCTTAGACTGCACATCCACCGTCGACTCTTTGCCCGGTTTGATAATGAAGCGATAAGCACCGGACGCACGTGGCGAATCCAGCAGTGCATAGATCACCAGCTGCTTGTCCTGAGGTTTTGGACGTTCAATCCAGAACTCTTTAAAGCGCGGGAACTCTTCACCTGATGGCAGTGCAGTATCAATCGCTAAGCCGCGCGCAGAAAGACCATACACCTGACCTTCGCCAATCACGCGGAAATAGCTGGCGCCCAGGAAACTGGTGATTTCGTCGTCTTTACCCTTTTTGTTTAATGGATACAGTACTTTGAATCCGGCAAACCCGAGGTTCTTGACGGAATCAGCATCGTGTTTCACGTTGCCGAAGTTGAAATAGTCAGGGTTATATTTGATTTCACGTACTGATGAGGCGGTGACTTCATTAATTTTCACCGGCGTATCAAAATACATGCCCTGATGATAAAACTCGAGCTTAAACGGCGTGCGCAGTTTGCCCCAGTATGCTTTGTCGTGGTTAAACTGGATCTGCTGATAATCCGCAAATTTCATATCACGAAACTGAGAGGGTAAATTGCTCTTCGGCGCTTCGTAACCTTTCCCTGCCAGCGCCTTGGCTTGTTTTGCCACATCATCAATGTTGAACGCCCAGCTATTGTTGGCGTACAACGCCAGCAGAACTGCCGCGCCTACCCAGCGCATTTTTACCAGTCCCACTTTTTTATTCACTTTATTTAGCACATCCCCCCCTTTCGTGTGCTCAGATCAAACCCGTTTATCTTAAAGGATTATTCGGTTTTCCGACAGCTTATGCACAAGATTGTTCCGCTGATTTGTAAGCTGAAAGTGTGCTTTTCGGATAATTAAACCCTTCAGGTTAAGATACAGAATCACCTGATAGTATACGCTGTTTACAGGCGGTAGAATTTTCATCCAGCATAATCCGGTTTCAGGGTGAAACCGGCAAGTAAACTGACAAATTGGAAGCTTATGAGTTCAGCAAAACCCGAACGCGAATATTTTCTCGACTCCATTCGAGCGTACTTAATGTTATTAGGCGTGCCCTTTCACGTCTCGTTGATTTACTCCACACAGCGCTGGGCCGTGAATAGCCACGATGCCTCGATGTGGTTAACCGTTTTGAATGACTTCATCCACGCCTTCCGCATGCAGGTGTTCTTTGTTATTTCAGGTTATTTTTCCTACATGCTTTACCTGCGCTATCGGCCACAACACTGGCTGAAGGTCCGCATGGAGCGTGTAGGTATCCCGCTGTTAACCGCCATTCCGCTCATTACCCTGCCGCAGTTTTTTATGCTAAAAAATCTGACCGACAAAGTGGGTCATTGGGATAGCTTTTCTTGGTATGACAAGTACAACACGCTGGCGTGGGAACTGATTTCTCATCTGTGGTTTTTACTGGTTTTAGTGATTCTAACGGCATTCGGCATGCTGACCTTCCGCTGGCTGAGCACTCAGCAGCGGAAGATTGATTATCAGCAGGTAGGCTGGGGGAAACTGACGCTGGCATTTCTGGCTTATGCATTGGTCTGGTGTCTGTTCCGCCGCGCGCTGTTTTATGCCGTACCGGCCGTGTTCGCCGACGGTCTGTTCAGCGTGGCCGTGATGCAAACCCTGACGTTCCTGCCGTTCTTTATGCTGGGCGCATTAGCATGGAAACATCAGGCGCTCAAAGCCTTGTTTGTGCGTTTCAATCCGGTGATGTGTTTTGGCGCCATTGCGGTATTTATCGCTTACAGCCTGAATCAGCGATACAGCAGCGGCGATGGCTGGCTGTATGAAATTGATGAGGTGATCTCAACTCTGATGGGACTTTGTATGCTGAATGTCTGCTTTAGCTTTGGTCACAAGCTGCTGAACAGCCATTCCCCGCGCATCATGTATTTAGTCAATGCCTCACTGTTTATCTATCTGGTGCACCATCCGCTGACGATTCTGTATGGCATTTACGTTACCCCGCATATTAGCAGCAACACGCTAGGTTTCTTTGTCGGTCTGCTGATGGTGTTTGGCATTGCTTTTATGCTGTATGAAATCCATCTGCGCATCCCACTGCTGCGTTTCCTGTTCTCCGGTAAACCTCAGCGCAATGCGGCTAAAGCGCCCTCTGCTACACGGTAATCGGCATCAGCCCCCACAATGTGGGGGCGATTGTTGTCCGGTGCGCCAGCATGTCCTGCGTCATTTACAACAACCACTCCACCGGTAAGCGCCACACCAATCGCACCAGCAGTCGCTGTATCCACGTACACTGCGGCTCATGCTTGTGCACCACCTCACCTGCTTCACCGGGATACTCAACCCAGTTCACCCGCCCCCAGTTGTCCAGACGCAGTGTCCAGGCGCGATCGCGCATCCCGGCAATAAAGCGCTGATGGGTTTGCTGCGCCAGGGCTTCACTCTCAATCACCAGCCCCATTTCGGTATTCAGCACCGCAGAGCGGGGATCAAAATTAAACGAGCCGATAAACACCTTTCGGTTATCGACGGTGAAGGTTTTCGCATGCAAGCTTGAGCCGGAATTACCGGTTAACCCACGGTCATGTGGGGCGTCACTGGCGTTGGCTTGCGGCTTCATCTCATACAGCGCAATACCATGACGCAGCAGCTTTTTACGCCAGCGCGCATAACCTGCGTGCACCACGGACACATCATTGGCCGCCAGTGAATTGGTGAGTATGGCGATTTTGACACCCCGCCGCTTCAGTGCGACCAGATGAGCCACGCCGGCACGCGTGGGCACAAAATACGCCGAGATGATATCGAACTGCTGTTGCGGTGTGCCAATCACCTCCAGCATGCGTTGCGGCAACAGGCTGGAACGTTTCGCTTTGCCAAGTCCCTTGCGCGGATCATCACTCAGCAGACGCGATTCGGCCCACGTCATCTGCATTGTTCCCTGTTCCATTTGGCTGACAAAAGAAGAGTGCTCCAGCCGCGCCAGATAACGCTGAACGGCTTCACTCTGCTGCCACTCTGCCGGTAAACGCACAGCCTGATGGGCATCGCCCGAGACATCTACTACCGCGCGCAAGGGTGAAACCGCTTTGCTCTGCCAGTAGCGCTCGAAATCGTGCGTGACTTGATGTACCACCGGGCCAATCGCCAGCACGTCCAAATCGGTAAACAGCGGCTCATCGCCAGTCCCGAAATATTCGTCGCCGATATTGCGCCCACCGACCAGTGTCACGGCCCCATCCACCGTCAGGCTCTTATTGTGCATGCGTCGATTAAGGCGGGCGAAATCAGTCAGGTAACCGAGCGCGCGCAGGGTGCGAAAGGAAAAGGGATTGAATAAGCGCACCGCAATATTGGGATGGCGATCGAGTTCGGCCAGCGTGTCATCCAGGCCCGGCGTATTATTGTCATCTAATAGCAAGCGAACGTTGACGCCACGTTCGGCGGCATCCAGCAACGCGCTAAACAACAGACGGCCAGACATGTCGTTGTGCCAGATGTAGTACTGCACATCAATAGTGTGTTGCGCCATGCCCATCAGCAGATAGCGCGCGGCAAAGGCATCCAGACCATCGTTAAGGGGATGAATGCCACTCATCCCAGGATGCAGCGCACAACGTGCATCAACAATCTCTCGTAACCCTTCGCCCGCAGGCGGTTGCTGAACGGATGCTGCTTCACTCATACCGAATCCCTGAATTCACTGGATCTATTATTGTTGGTCTTACCGCATCGGATGGCCATCAGAGATATCTGCTACCGCTCACTGACGCGTCTTTAGTTTACAGTCTAGACTTAGGCGTGCGTTCTGCATCCGACGTTTACCGTGAGGAGAGGATGATGACTCAGCAATCCCCGCGCCATCACCCGCAGCTTTTCCGCAGTTTCTTCCAGGGTAGCTTCCCCTGCTCCACCGCCTGCCGCAGCGGGGGCCGTCGTATGGATATGGTGATCAGTAGTGGTCACGACATGTTACTGGAGAAAGATTACGCTGCGCTGGCGCAGGAAGGATTACACACTGCCCGCGACGGTGCACGCTGGCATTTAATCGAAGCCACGCCAAACGAATATGACTGGCGCAGCTTTTTACCGATGGTCCATGCCGCCGCACGTCACGATATGCAGATCATCTGGGAATTAGCCCATTTTGGCTACCCGGAACACCTTGATATCTGGCGTAGCGCCTTTGTCGATCATTTTGAGCGTTTCGCACGTGCCATGGCGCAGTTGATGCGTAATGAAGGCGTTGAACACCCTTTTTTCACCCCAATCAACCAAATATCCTTTTGGTCTTGGGCCGGGGCAGATGTTTCCTGGCTTGATCCCTATGCCAGCGAGCGCGGCCGCGAGCTAAAACGTCAGCTGGTACGCGCCTCGCTGGCGGCGATGCATGCGGTTCGCGACGTTTATCCTGATGCGCGCTTTGTACTCACCGATCCGCTGGTGCAAATCGCTGCCGACCCCGACAACCCCGACAGTAAGCCCTATGCAGATGCCCAGCATCAGTCCCAGTTTGAAGCCTGGGACTGGATTGCCGGGCGCGATGCGCCGGAGCTGGGCGGGCGTGAAGACTTCCTCGATATTCTCGGCCTGAATTACTATCCCGATAACCACTGGTTCTTTTCTGGCGACACCATCCCCGCTGAACACGCGACTTATCAACCGCTGCATCGCCTGTTGTTGCAATGCTGGCAGCGCTATCAACGTCCATTGCTGCTGGCAGAAACCGGTGCCGAAGGCGACGCGCGCGCGCCCTGGCTGCGGCATGTCACGGAAGAGGCGCTGTTAGCTCTGGATGAAGGGGTAGCGCTGGAAGGCATTTCGCTCTATCCGGTAGTCGAATATCCGGCCTGGGCAGACGATCGACGTTCACCTGGCGCGCTGTTTGGCCTGGGCGATCCCAATGGCAATCGCACGCTACACGAAGCCCTGGCGTTAGAGCTACGCAGTCAGCAAATTAAGTGGCACAACCGGGAAAAACAGAATTAAGAGTGTTGCGTCGGATGAACTTTTGGCGGACAGGTTTGTACATCAAGCGTGGGATCGGCGGGATGGCGCACATCGGTCAGCCATGTCATGGTGAACAGGAACACCACGCCGATTAAACAGGCGGAGAGCAGGCCAATTATGGCGATCAGTTTGTCATCTCGGGCTTCCATCGACATCTCCTTGCAGGCTTCCATGAACTGTTGCTGACCTTAGCTCATCCATAACGTCACCATCAGGACGAAGATTATAAGGGTAACAGAGGTCACTGCAAGTACCACAATAGCGAAGTGCGCATCATCCAGAGATTGTCGTAAAGGCTCGTCGTGATCGTCAGGTGGCGCGGGTGAACTCATGTTGACTCAATAACAAAAGACTTTTGTGCGCGGGATTGCCGCACTGAGTGTAATGGAATGCGTGGCAAGATACAGAATTATTTCAGTATGAAATGACAACAGGGACGCAATGGCGTCCCTGTTAAGAGCCGGATTAGAAATCGTAGCTCATGGAGACTTTCAAGGTGCGAGGGTCGCCCTGCACCAGATAGGTGCCGGTACCATCGACGTTGGCCCAGTATTTCTCATTAGTCACGTTATCCACACCAACGCGCCAGACCAGATCGTTCTGGCTGACCTTCATGCGGTAACGCACACCCAAATCGAGCGTGGTGTAGCTATCCAACTTCAACGTATTGGCTGAGTTTGCATACTGTGAACCGGAGTGGTTCAGCATGGCTGTCGCGGTCAAACCATCAACAGGCTTGATGTCGTACTCAGCACCCAGCACATAGTTGTAACGAGGCACACCGATAGCCTGTTTGCCATCATAGGTGCCGCCGGAGGTTTTCGTCATCACTGGATCGATCCAGGTCGCACTGGCATTCAAGCGCAGACCCAGAACCGGCTCACCAAAGACGTTGGCTTCCAGCCCACGGTGACGCTGCTCGCCATCCATCACATAAGCGCCGTCGCTGTTTAACAGGCCTGATGGTTTCTTGATTTCAAACAGACCTAACGATCCGCCCATACGACCGAAGTCGGTTTTCACCCCGATTTCGTTTTGCCTGGAGTGTGCAACACCCGTTACGCTGCCATAGTTAGTCGCGGTGTTAGGTGCCACGCTGCCTGGCTGTAACGCTTCGGTGTGGTTCGCGTAGAAGGACACCTGTTTCCACGGCTTATAAACCACGCCGTAAGTTGGCATCCAGCGATCATTGGTATAACGAGAACTGACATCTTCCGCACCTGTGCCGTAAGCGTAATTACGCACTACCACTTTCTGATGGCGCGCACCCACGGTGAACAGCAGCGTATCGTCAAACACGCCTAAGGTGTCACTCAGCAGGTAACCTTGCGTACGGGTGCGAGCTGTCGTCAGCGGATCTGAGAATTTACCACCGGCGAAGGTTGCTGCCGGCTCTGCAACATCGCCGCTGTTGTAAATGTTGAACGGCGTGCCGACCAGCGACATGTTGTAGGCGTTTTTGGCATTAGTGGTTAATGCTGAATAGCCCACATTGACTTTATGACTGACGAAACCGGTGTGGAAATCACCGCGCAGACCCACCATACCGCTCATGTTGTCCTGAATGCGGTTGGAGTAGAAGCTGCTGATAGTGCCATCACCATTGGTATCGGTAACCGTTGGCGAACCATAGTTACCGGTTTCGTGGGCATGCTGTGCACCCAGTCCGGCATAGGCCGTCCAGCTATCGGTGATATCGTATTCCGCTTTCGCCATTCCGAATTCGGATTCCATATCGCTGTACACCCATTTCTGGCTGTAGTTATGCGAGTTGGAGGGAACCTCTGGAATGAAGTCGCCGAATTTCACGCCCTGCAGCGCATCATGATAGGTCTTTTTCTGATAGCCCACGTCCAGCGAGGTGCGCAGACGATCGCCACGATAATCCAGGCCCAGTGACGCTGCCGTGGTGCGTTTCTTCTCGCCATCCACGCCAGTCTCACCTTCGCGATGAACTGCATTGAAACGAACGCCAAACTGGTTGTTATCACCGAAACGACGACCCACGTCCAGCGTTCCGCCGACCTGAGAAGATGAAGTGTAATCCACGCCAACGCGGGTAATCGGCGTATCTTCCGCGTGCTTCGGCTCCAGGTTGATCATGCCACCGACGCCAGATGACGCCGCGCCGTTGACCAGGCTGTTAGCGCCTTTGAAAATTTCGACGCGATCAATCAGAGAAGCGTCCATCACCTGACGCGGCACAACGCCTGCCAGACCACCGTATGTCATATCATCGCCATCCAACTCGAAGCCACGGATGCGATAAGCCTCGGCAAAGTTACCGTAGCCTTTGACATTTTGAACGCCAGCGTCATTACGCACCACATCAGCGATGGTTTTCGCCTGCTGATCCTGAATCATTTTCGAGGTGAAGCCGATGACGTTAAACGGCACATCCATGGCATTCTGCTCACCTAGCATGCCGAGGCGACCGCCGTGGGCGATTTGCCCGTCGAGGTAAGCGGGTACTAAATCATTGCCGCCGGATTTGAAGTCAGCTTGTGGCGTTGCGGTCACAGTCAGCGTCTGCTGCTCGTTTTTGGCCGCGGTTGAAGACGTTGTGGTGTTGGTGGTAGCAGCCATCACTGGCAAACAACCGGCACTGACCAGAACGGCGAGCAGCGTCGGTTTCAGTCCGGGATTGAAAGGCGAAGTACGCATGGATATCCCCTGATACGAAATATATTGATAATCATTTTTATTACGGTTTGCGATTATGCGGAGTGCCAATACGAAAGCAAGTAAAATCGCTGAACTTACTCAACTCAGCGTGGTCAGAAGCGCTTATTTGTTAAGAAAGCGAAAACTCCCTGCGGTAATTGCACTTACTACCGTGATTTCACTCAGAAATTGTGGGGATTTGAGACCGGTAAAAATAAGAGTACAGCGGCTTCGTTGATTGAAACCGCTGACATTCTGGAGGATTCAGGCTTTGCGGTTTCGCTTAATGAAAGCGCTCGCAGTTTGGAGAATTTAGGCGATGCGGCTTCACTTATTGAAACCGCTGACAGTCGGGAACAGTTAGGCGTCGCGCCAGCGTTTAAACACCAGCGAGGTGTTAATACCCCCGAAGGCAAAGTTGTTGGATTGAATATAATCGGTATCGATTGGTCGTGATTCGCCGATGATATAGTCCAGATCGCCACATTCTGCGGCGGGCTGCGTCAGATTTAGCGTGGGCGCAAACCACCCTTCTCGCATCATCTCAATGCTCATCCAGGCTTCCAGCGCACCACAGGCACCGAGCGTGTGGCCAAAGTAGCTTTTCAGCGACGAAATTGGCGTGTTATTGCCAAATATCGCTGCCGTGGCCTGACTTTCAGCGATATCGCCGCGATCGGTGGCCGTGCCATGGGCATTGATATAGCCAATCTGCTCCGGCGTCACGCCCGCCGTTTTCAGCGCGCGTTCGATGCAGATCTGCATGGTTTCACGCTGCGGCTGGGTAATATGCGCCGCATCACAGTTGGTGTGGAAACCCACCAGTTCGGCGTAAATGGTGGCGCCGCGTGCCTGGGCATGCTCCAGTGATTCGAGGATCAAGGTTCCCGCGCCTTCGCCAATCACCAACCCATCGCGCTGCTGATCAAAAGGTGACGGTGAAGAATGCGGTGCATCGTTGCGTTGGCTGGTGGCAAACAGCGTGTCAAACACCGCCGCTTCGGAAGGACACAGCTCTTCAGCCCCGCCCGCCACCATCACCGTTTGATAACCATGGCGGATCGCTTCCCACGCATAGCCAATCGCCTGGCTGCCCGACGTACAGGCGCTGGAGGTGGGGATCACCCGGCCACGCAGGCCAAAGAACAACCCGGCATTCACCGCCGTGGTGTGCGGCATCATCTGCACATAGGTGGTGCCGGTAATGTTGTTGGTATGTTTTTCTGTCAGCATGGTGGCAAATTCACTGACCGGGCCGGTGCTGCCAGTAGATGAACCATAGGCAATACCGGTTTCCCCGCTGGTCAGCACCGGGTGATCGATCAAGCCGGCCTGCTCCAGCGCCAACTCGGTAGCGCGCGTCGCCATTAACGACACACGACCCATCGAACGAATGCGTTTGCGCGTGTAGTGCGCGGGCAGTTCGAAGTGATCGACCGGGGCACCGAGCAAGGTGTGTAAGCCGTCGTAAATCTGCCATTCCGGCATTTTACGCACTGCATTTTGCCCCTGCTTAATGCGCGCAGCCACCGCTGGCCAGTTTTCACCAAAGGCAGTGACGCCCCCCATTCCGGTTACCACGACCCGTTGCATCACAGCATACCTCCATTAATTGAAATCACCTGACGCGTTACGTAGCCCGCAATATCCGACATCAAATAGCTGGCGAGCCCGGCGACTTCCTCAGCCGCGCCCATCCGTTTCATCGGGATGATTTTCAGCGCTTCGTCGATCACCATCGGCTCCAGATCCGTCATGCCAGTGTCGATTAAACCCGGCGCGATACAGTTCACAGTGATTTTGCGTTTTGCCAACTCGATGGCCAGCGCTTTGGTGGCACCGATAATCCCGGCTTTGGCCGCGCTGTAGTTGACCTGACCACGGTTGCCCATGATGCCAGACACTGAGGATAAGGTGACGATACGACCGCCTTTGCGCAGACCAATCATCGGCATCACACAGGGATGAATCACATTGTAGAAGCTGTCGAGGTTAGTGTGGATCACACTGTCCCACTCATCTTCGGTCAGGGCCGGGAAAGCGCCGTCGCGCGTAATACCGGCATTATTCACTACACCGTAATAGGCGCCGTGTTCGGCGATATCGTTTTCAATCGCGGTGCGCGTAGCTTCGCGATCGGCCACGTCAAACTGCAGAGTGCGCCCCACTCCGCCCACATTCGTGATGTCCGCCAGCGTCTGTTGTGCACCCGCTGCATCACGGTGGTAATGCACCACTACGTTGAAACCATCCTGCGCCAGGCGAAGCGCAAT
>NZ_CAJCKS010000132.1:0-13525 GCF_903970985.1 Pantoea sp. ME81
TTCAATCGATGGCACGCCCTGGCTTGGACACACTGCAAGGATCTCAGTACCCGGTGCCGCTACCGCACGTGCGGCTGCACCGATGGTTTCTGTCATCGCCAGGCTGGTATTGGGGTTGATCACCTGAATCAGGCTCATGATGCGGCTCCATTGTGACCGGAAAATAACCGGGTGAAGTCGGGTAAGGTTTCGCCGCTGCGCTCAAAATGCAGGCTGGCCACGATGTGTTCGAAGTGATGCTGTAAGGCTGCGGTGAGCGCGGGAAGATCTTTCTGCCGCAGTAGCTCCACCAGCCGATCGTGATGATCGCAACGACACCCGCGCTGCCAGGGCGCACCATAGGCGGCAATCACTAATGATGAGCGCTGTGTCAGGCGCGTCACCATATCCGTCAGCACCTGATTACCGGAAATCGCCTGTAGCTGAATATGAAAAGCCGCAGAGAGCCGAATTGCCGCCGCACCATCGTGCTGTTCGTGAGCCTGCTGCTCTTCCTCAATGAGTGTGCTCAGGGCAGCAAGGTGTGGTGGCTGAACGTGAGCCAGCACCGCGGGCAAATTGGCGCACTCGAGTAAGCTGCGAGTGGCAAAGATATCTCGCGCCTCGTCAACGCCCGGCGTGGCCACTTGTGCACCACGCCTGGGCGACAAGGTGATCATTTGCACCGCCGCGAGGCGTTGTAGCACCTTGCGAATGCCGGTTCGGCTCACACCAAAGACTTCTGATAGCGCCTCTTCTGGCAATTTGCTGCCCGGCGGCAGCTGATGTTCAACAATGGCAGTGAGTAATGCCTGATAGATGGGTTCGTCGCGATCATTCAGATCGGCAGCCGTTTTCTGGCCTGTTTCGCTCTTCATTACCTGCTCCGGTAAGTGTCTGTGCACAGCACATCGTATACGTGAAATTAATTTTTTGTATACAAGAAATCAATTCTGGCCTGGATCCTGCAATACCGTTTCACGCTGTGATTATTTTTCCCATGTTGTTAGAGGAGCAGGTTTCATGCCAAATCATTCTGAAGTGACCTCCGGGGTGGCCTCTGGCGCCAACGCCCACTACAGTCCACGCCTGTGTAATGAAGATCTGGCGCCCACGCGCGACCAGAACTGGTCGTGGTATAACATTTTCTCTTTCTGGATGTCGGATGTGCACAGCATGGGTGGCTATGTGGTCGCCGCCAGCTTCTTTACGTTGGGACTGGCGAGCTGGCAGGTGCTGCTTTGTCTGCTGGTAGGTATCTGCATCGTACAGTTGTGTGCCAATCTCGTCGCCAAACCGAGCCAGATGGCGGGCGTGCCTTACGCGGTGATTTCACGTCAGGCATTCGGCGTGTTTGGTGCCAATATCCCCGCGGTGATTCGCGGCCTGATCGCTTTCGCCTGGTATGGCATTCAAACCTATTTAGCGGCTAATGCGCTGATGCTGGTACTGCTGAAGTTCTTCCCTTCATTAAGCGGGATGACGCAGAGCAGCTGGCTGGGGCTATCTCAACTCGGCTGGTGCTGCTTCGGCGTGATGTGGTTCCTGCAGGCCATGGTGTTCTGGCACGGCATGAGCGCGATTAAACGCTTTATCGATGTGGCGGGTCCGGCTGTCTACGTGGTGATGGTGGCGCTGGCGGGCTGGATTGTATACAAAACCGGCTTTGACGGTATCTCCTTTACGCTGGCCAGCAAGCAGTTAAACACTGGTGAGCAAACCTGGCAGATGATCACCGCCACCGCATTAGTGGTCTCTTACTTCTCTGGCCCATTACTCAACTTTGGTGACTTCTCTCGCTACGGTAAAAGCATGGGGGAAATCCGCCGGGGGAACCGCTGGGGCCTGCCGTTTAACTTCCTGCTGTTCTCGATTGTCACCGTGGTGATCGTGTCAGGTACCCAATCGCTGTTCGGCCGCATGATTACCGATCCCATTGAGACCGTGAGCATGGTTGGCAATGATGTCGCCGTCGCGATTGGTTTACTCACCATGATTATCGCCACTATCGGCATCAACATCGTGGCGAACTTTGTTTCCCCGGCTTTCGACTTCTCAAATTGCTCACCGCAGAAAATCAGTTTCCGTACCGGTGGAATGATTGCCGCAGTGGGTTCTGTTCTGCTGACGCCATGGAATCTGTTCCAGTCACCGGAGTTGATTCATTACACGCTGGATGTGCTGGGCTCCTTTATCGGCCCGCTGTTTGGCATTTTGGTGGCCGATTTCTATCTGATTAAGCGCAGCAAGGTTTACGTGGACGACCTGTTTGATGACACACCAAAAGGACGCTACTGGTATCGCGGTGGCTTTAACCCGAAAGCGATTGCCGCACTGCTGCCGTCGGTAGGTATTTGCCTGGTGATCAGCTTTATTCCGTCACTGCATGCCGTGGCAAACTTCAGCTGGTTTATTGGTGTGGCATTAGGTGCAGGTTGCTATCGCTGGCTGGCTCGCGCCGATCGTGAAGTCTCAGTGGGCACCTATCGTCAGGAAGTGGCGGTGCAGAAGGATTGATCTGATGATCAGGTTGGCGCCGATGCCAGCCTGAAAAAGCAAAAAGCCGATGCATTTCTGCATCGGCTTCTTTAATGATTGGCGGAACGGACGGGGCTCGAACCCGCGACCCCCTGCGTGACAGGCAGGTATTCTAACCAACTGAACTACCGCTCCGCGCTTTGTTCCCCGTCGAGAACGAGGCGAATATTAATGGTAGCCTTATGAACCGTCAATGCTTTTTCTGAGGGAATGAATCGTTTGCCGATTTTTTCAGCTTTACGTTTCTTTTCCACGCAAAATCAGCCCATTCAGGCACGCCACAGGCAGCTTCCGCCCTTCTTCAACACTAAATCCAGACGGCTTTCATGTGCGATAATCTCATCATCGCTGGCGTTGACCACGCGTAATCCTGAACTCGGACGCACGATGCGCTGAATGTTATTGCCGGTATTTTGGCTGCTCTGATCGCCTTCCGCAGAGAAAGCCAGCGAAGTTTGGCCGCCCGTCATCATCAGGAACACTTCAGCCAGAATTTCGGCATCGAGCAATGCGCCGTGCAGCGTACGTTTGCTGTTGTCGATTTCGTAGCGATTACACAGTGCATCGAGGCTATTGCGCTTGCCTGGATACATTTTACGCGCCATCGCCAGGCTATCTGTCACCTGACAGAAGGTGTCGGTTTTGCCGATACCGCGCTTAAGCATGCCAAACTCATAATCCATAAAGCCGATATCGAACGACGCGTTATGGATCACCAGCTCTGCACCACGGATGTATTCGAGGAATTCATCGGCGATGTCTGCAAACATCGGCTTATCGGCAAGAAACTCATCGGCAATACCGTGAACGCCGAAAGCTTCCGGATCCACCAGCCGATCGGGCTTGAGATACATATGGAAGTTGTTGCCGGTCAGGCGACGGTTAATCACCTCAACCGCACCGATTTCAATGATGCGATGTCCTTCATAGTGCACACCGATCATGTTCATGCCGGTGGTTTCGGTATCGAGGACGATCTGGCGGTTATTTGCAGTGCTCATAGGACTCGTTTTATGTCAGACTTGGCGTTTTATCAGAAGGAAGTCTACCAGAGATGCGCAAACAGGTAGAAATATTCACCGATGGATCCTGCCTGGGCAATCCCGGCCCCGGCGGTTACGGTGCCATTTTACGTTATGGCCCACATGAAAAAGAGTTCAGCGCCGGTTATCGACTCACGACAAACAACCGCATGGAAATGATGGCGGCGATTGTGGCGTTAGAGGCGCTAACGCAGCCCTGCGAAGTGGTGCTCAGCACCGACAGTCAGTATGTGCGCCAGGGCATCACCAGTTGGATCCATAACTGGAAAAAGCGCGGCTGGAAAACGGCCGATAAAAAGCCGGTGAAAAATGTCGATCTCTGGAAGCGGCTCGATCTCGCGCTCAGCCACCATGAAATTAAGTGGGAATGGGTAAAAGGCCACGCCGGTCACCCGGAAAACGAGCGCTGCGACGAACTGGCACGCAGCGCAGCCGGTCATCCGACGCAGGATGATGTCGGCTATCAGGTCGAATCCTGATCCTTCACTTCACGAAATTGCCGGGTGGCATTCACCGTTTGTCTGACCTGCGCTTTGTTTAAGCTCTTCTTCGCTTTGGTGGGCGTTAATGGGAATGTTCGTTTGCGTGCCACCACAATGTTCAGACATCCCAGCGCGGGCAGGTGCGCACTGATCACTTTGCCGCCCTGCCGATGCCACGGCACCACTTGAAAACGGGTGCGATAGACCACTTCATAGTTGAGCAGGCTGAGCCAGTCGAGCAAGCGTACCTGGCTGAACATGCGTCCGCTCCATGGCGCACGGGCGTGCAAACCCGGGATACCTTTGCTGATCCCCAGCAAGCTGAACGGGTTGAACCCGCTGATAATCATCCAACCATCGTCAATCAGGACGCGATCCACTTCTCGTAACACGCGATGGGGATCCTGACTCCATGCCAGGGTATGCGCCATCAAACAAGCATCAATCGATTTCGCTTCAAAAGGTAATTGCGTGGTATTGGCGATCACCTGCAAGTCATCGCCCTCAATGCCCACATTTACCTGATGCGATATGGCACACTGACTGGTATTGATTTCTGCGCTGAGGCTGCCAAGTTTAAGCATATGAAAGCCATACAGCTTTCCAAGGTAAGGCTGCAACTGCTGCGTGAGTGCATCGCGAAAATAATCGCCCCATGGCATATCGCGCCAGGAGCGCGGCGCAGTCAGAACCTGGCGTGTTTTCGCTGGCTTCATGCTCTACCATTATCCTTTTTCTACGACCTGAGAGGTGTTTATGAATCTTACCAGTATTCCCGCGTTGCAGGATAACTACATCTGGACACTGACGGACGATGATAAAAACTGTCTGATCGTCGATCCCGGCGAGGCTCAACCGGTGCTGGATAAAATCAGAGTCAACAAGTGGCAACCGGTGGCCATTTTACTCACGCATCATCATCACGATCATGTCGGCGGTGTCGCCGAATTATTGCAACACTATCCCGATATCGCGGTTTACGGACCAGAGGAAACCGCGGATAAGGGGGCAAAACATATCGTCGCCGAGAATGATGAATTTACCCTGCTTGGGCTAGATTTCCGTGTCATCGCAACACCCGGACACACTTTAGGACATATCTCATATTTCAGTTCACCTTATCTTTTCTGTGGTGACACGATGTTTTCTGGCGGCTGTGGAAGATTATTTGAAGGCACAGCAGAACAAATGTTTGATTCATTTCAAAAGCTTAATGAACTCCCCGCAGATACCCTGATTTGTTGCGCTCATGAGTACACTTTATCCAATATGAAGTTTGCTGCGGCTATTCTGCCTCATGACCCGAAAATTTTGGCAAGGTATCAGCAAATTAAGGACTTACGTGCAGAAAATCGCATTACTTTGCCAACAAAACTGGCACTTGAGCGGGATATAAATTTATTTCTCCGTACGCAAGATGCTGATTTACAAAAGGCTTTGGGGACTAATGTTGCTTCCTCCCCGTTATGGCAAACTTTCGCTGATCTACGCGAGAAGAAAGACCGTTTTTGATATTTAAGGTTGTGTTGTGTGTACCCCTAACGTATAGTTGCTCGTCTTTTAAGCGAACTATTGACACACACATGAAGGCTAAAGCGATCTTACTCGCCTCGGTCTTGCTGGTAGGATGTCAGGCATCAAGGAATGACGCCAATATCCCCGTACAGCATGCACAGAGCCTGTCTTCAGCTGGTCAAGGTGAAAATGGAAAGTACGGAGATCAATTATTATCGCAGCGCTGGCAGGATGATGGAACAAGCCTCGCAGAAGATACCGATCTCTGGAATCACATTAGTGACGAGTTGAAGATGGGGATTCCGGAAAACCCCCGGATCCGCGAACAAAAAACAAAGTTTTTAAAAAATAAGAGCTATCTCCACGATGTAACATTACGGGCAGAGCCGTACATGTACTGGATTGTCGAGCAGATACAGAAACGTAAAATGCCGATGGAACTGGTACTGCTACCCATAGTGGAGAGCGCTTTTGACCCACATGCAACATCTTCTGCGAATGCCGCTGGCATCTGGCAGATTGTTGCACAAACGGGCAAAAACTATGGTTTGAAACAGAACCAATGGTATGACGGACGCCGCGATGTGGTGGCCTCGACCAAAGTTGCGCTGGATATGATGCAGCGTCTGAACGGTATGTTTGACGGTGACTGGTTGTTAACAGTGGCCGCCTATAACAGCGGTGAAGGACGCGTGCTGAAAGCGATAAAACAGAATAAGGCGCGCGGCAAGCCGACTGATTTCTGGCACTTATCGTTACCACGCGAAACCACGGTCTATGTACCTAAGATGTTGGCCTTGAGTGAAATCCTCAAGAACAACAAGCAGTACGGTATCAAATTGCCGACCCCGAACGAAAGCCGTGCTTTAGCACGTGTGGAAGTGGGACAGCAGATTGAACTGACGCAGGCTGCAGATATGGCCGGCATGTCGCTCAACAAATTGAAGAGCTTCAATGCGGGTTATAAAAACGGCACCACTGCGCCAAACGGACCGCACTATATTATGGTGCCTAAGTCCAACGTTGCTAAGCTGCGCAATTCACTGGCATCCGGTGACATTGCATCCGTGCAGCCTGTTGAAATGGCGAAAGTCAGTGCAGCAGGAAACAACTACACGGTACGTAAAGGCGACACCTTGTCAGCAATTGCTAACAAGCTTGGCGTCAGCGTCAGTGCACTGAAACAGCAGAACAACTTGCGTAGTGCTTCAGTACGCATCGGTCAGAAATTGACGGTGGGCGGCAAAGCAACGCAGTTGGCTGATAACGGCAACAGCATCACCTACCGTGTTCGTAAGGGTGATTCTTTTGCCAGTATTGCAAAACGTCATGGTGTGAACACCCAGGATGTTATGCGCTGGAACAGTGACGCTAAAGACATTCAGCCGGGCGATAAGCTCACGCTGTTTGTGAAGAATAGCGCAACACCTGATACCTAATGCGTCGAAAAGGCTGACTTTTGTCAGCCTTTTTCATTTTTATTACCTCAACGAGGTCGTGGCAACCTGTTATCTTTCTCCTCTCTCCTCATTCCCTTCTGAAGACTTTTATCCCGATTAAAAACCCTTAGACGTGATGTTGGTCAAATATCCACCCGGAGCAACTTGTATGGTAGAAGCCAACCGATAGTGTTAACGAAAGGCGCCGCATTCGTAATTTAAATGTTACATGGCGTGCATTCACTCTATCGCTGAACCGTGAGTTCAGTGATTCGATAAACCATCGGTAGGATAAGGGTTGAGAATGAGCGATAGCCTTAACGAACAGCTTAAGGAAGCAGATAATGCTTCAGGGCAGCAAACGAACACGACAACACCACGCTGGTTACCACGTGCCCATCCTTTATCATGGGCCATGCTGGTCATCACGACACTTGCTATCTTGATGAACTCGATAGACCGTATCATCTTACCCACCCTATTGCCGGCAATAATGAAGGATTTCAATCTTAGTGAAGTGCAGGCTGGGTGGATTAACTCGCTAAGCTTCTTCGGTACGTTGTCAGGTGCGGTTCTATTTGGCCTGCTTTCCGATTATATCGGTAGCGGTTATCGCCGCTGCTATAGCTGGTGCCTGGCCGTTTTGGTGGAGATCATATCTGGTGTTGCTACAGCATTTTGCAAATCGCTGGGGGCATTTCAGGCGCTGCGTGTTTTTATGGGGATGGGTACCGGCGGCTCAGAGCCAATTAATGTGGCATTGCTCGGCGAGTGGTGGCAAAAAGAAAATCGAGGTTTCGCCATTGGCGTACATCACACCGGTTTTCCGCTTGGGCAATTCATTGGTCCGATTTTAATTGCTGCGATTTTAATGTTTGGTGATTGGCGCCATGCATTTCTGTTTATCCCTTTGATCGGGTTAATCATCGTGGTATTGCAGTTGATTATAGGAACCAAAAAAAATCATCAACGCGTCTTTAACTGGATCGACGAACACAAACTGACTCGCCCGATCGAAGCCAAACCGCAGAAATCCAGCCTGAAAAATTCCTTTAGCTGCCTTAAAAACCGTAATTGCCTGATGGCGATTGCACTGGTCTTTGGTTTTATCTGGGCTGAAATGGGGATTGCAAACTTCTTAACCCTTCAACTCACACGTGAGGTCGGTTTGGACCTATCCACCGCCGCCATCATTTCGGGTGCTTCGGGCATCACCGGCTGGATTGGTCAGATCGTTTGGGGCAGTTTTTCGGATAAACGCGGGCGTAAGACATCTCTGACGATCATTATCGCGGGCTGGATCCTTGCCTGTTCGCTCTGCATTTTTATTCATTCTGCTGCACTTGCCTGGGGGATCCTGATTTTTTGGGGGCTGTTCCGCAATTCGCCCTATCCTGTTGCGTATGCGCTGCTGATTGATTCTTCACCTCATGCAGCAGCTTCGAGCCTTGGATTGATGATTGGTTTGGCGGTGGGTATCGCTGGCATTCTGGTCGCCCCTGTTAGCGGCTGGATTATTCATACGTGGGGTTTCAGCGTGCACTATGCCGTAATCGTCGGGATGCTGCTGCTTTCTTGCATTCCCCTTGCCCTGCTCAAAGAAACGGTAAATGTGAATAAGTGAGGATGACATGACAGCTCTCTGGAAACAGATTCGCAGCAGCAAAATAGTAGAACTTAGTCATTTACATCAAACCAGCATGCCCGTATGGCCGACACACCCGAAATTTATCCGTGCAGATAATGAAACTTATTCAAGCGGCGATGGAAATTATAACTGCCAGATAATCATGGGGGATCATTGCGGGACTCATGTCGATGCTCCCTCACACTTTATTGAAGGTGGCAAGACAATTGAAAACATTGATGTATGCCAGTTAATGGGCCGGGGCCTGCTGCTGGATATGCGACATATTGCGCCCTGCCACACTTTTGGTGTTAAGGATATTCAACTTTGGGAAAGGGACTTTGGCGCAATTGAGGCTGATGACATCGTCATTTTTCGCACAGGCTGGCATGAAAAATGGGCTCTTAAACCCGATCACAGCGCATTTCTGCAGGATTGGCCGGGGCTTTCTGCGGAAGGTGCTGCTTATCTGATTGCAAAAGGTGTAAAGGTATTTGGCACCGATGCCCTCTCGCTCGATGCCTTTGGCAATGCAGAAAATCCCGCGCATTTAGCTGTACTGGGTAACGATAATCTTATTATCGAAAATCTGGCCAACTTAGAGATGTTGCCTGTGCACTTTTGCTTTCTTGCACTACCACTTCGAATTGAGCGCGGGTCAGCCTCGCCGGTGCGGGCGATTGCGTTCATTGAGACTTAGCGGGCAAGCGCTGTTGGCGTGAACTCGACTAACAGTGGATTGTGATCAGAAGCGCGCGTGACCAGCACAGAAGCCTCGCTAACTTTCATATCACGGTAGAAGACAAAATCTAACGGACGGCCAAACGCTTTACGCCGATGGTCATCCGTGAAATTCACTTCGTGTAATGCCATCTCTTCGGCAAAGCGATACAGCGCGTTCATGCGCTGACGGCTCCAGGCATTGAAATCGCCGGCCATGATCACCGGTCCGCGATGATGTTGAATCTGTTCGCCAATCGGACCAAGTTGCTTGCTGTAGACATCCACGCCAAGGCTGAAATTCACCGCGTGGATATTGACCACCATCAGCATTTCGCCGGTCGGCAGTGGATAGGCCGTCACCAGCGCCGACTTAGCCAGGCGTAACAAAGGTTCGCGTTCACGCAGTGGACAGCAATACACAGGATGCGCAGAAGCGAGCGTCATCACGCCGGAGGGATGTTGGGGTAAGACGAAGGCAGGTACCTGATCGGCCGCCAGATAGTTACTGGTGGCGAATTTGACCAACTCAGGGGTGGTTTGTGCTTCCTGAAGTAAAACAAGGTGAGCATCTTTGCCGAAACCCTGCAGTACGGACATCCAATCAGCCCGCTGCTGCTTGAAGATATTCCAGACTAAAACCCGCAATGCAGGATCCGCAGGTAACGGTGCACCAGGCGGCAGCGCCTGTCCCAGATGCAACATCGCCCCAGGCGGAAATATCCGCTCTGCAGGCTGACCCGCTGTGTAACGCATTGCATATGTTTTCTTTCGCACTTTCCCGCCTGGCTGATTTACGACTACGACTACAACTTCACCTGACAGTTATAGGGATTTTAGGACAGGGTTTCAATTGGCGTTGTTAATTGTCGGAATTAGCTTCACAGCATATTACGGTAACAACCCGCCCTTTAGCGGGTTGTTGACCTCATTATTCCGCGGCAAATGCAGTACGGGGTTTGTCGAGCTGACCGCTCAGTCTTACCAGCAATAGCGCGATAAAAACAATGACAGCACCAACCCAGGGGGTTTGAGCCAGACCATAGTGTTCGACAATATGACCACCAACCAATGACCCTAGTGCAATCCCGATGTTAAACGCCGCGATATTCAGTCCTGACGCCACATCAACTGCACCAGGCGCATAGGACTCAGCCTTCTGCACCACATAGACCTGCAGGCCCGGTACGTTAGCGAAGGCAAAAATCCCCATCACTAGCACCGTTGCCAGCGCCATAAAGTGTGTATTAGCCGTAAACTGGAATATCAACAGCAATACCGCCAGTGCGCTAAAGATCAGCGTTAACGCGGGTACAGCCCCGTGACGATCGGCTAGCTTGCCGCCCCAGATATTGCCGATGGCTACAGAGATACCATACCCCAGCAGAATGACACTGACCGCTGTCGGGGAAAAACCGGCTAATGACTGCATCATCGGCGCCAGGAAAGTAAAGGCAGTAAACACACCGCCGTAGCCCAACGCGGTAATAGCATAGATTAATAGCAGGCGTGGGTTCACCATGACGCGCGCTTGCTGTGCCAAAGTGGTAACAGGTGGCTGCGCAACATTACGCGGTATCAGTACCATGCTGCTGACTAAAGCAATGACACCTAACAAGGAAACTGCGAGGAAACTTTCACGCCACCCAAAGTGTTGACCAATCAGTGTACCCAAGGGCACTCCGGTTACCAATGCCACCGTCAGACCGCCAAACATGATGGCGATGGCACTTGCAGCCTTCTCCTTACTCACCAGACTGGTCGCAATCGTTGAACCGACCGAGAAGAATACACCGTGCGCGAGTCCCGTTAGCAAGCGAGCAACGACCAACGTCTCATAGTTCGGTGCCAACCAGGCGACCAGGTTGCCCACCGTAAAAAGCACCATCAGCCCTATCAGCAGTGGCTTGCGCGGCACTTTGCCGGTTAAAGCAGTCAGCACTGGCGCCCCCACGGCGACACCAAGGGCGTAAATTGAGACCAACATACCTGCTGAAGGTAGCGTGATGTTAAGTTGTTCCGCAATCGTAGGGATTAAGCCTACGATCACGAACTCAGTGGTTCCGATAGCGAAGGCGCTGATAGTCAGCGCCCAGAGTGCAAGTGGCATGATTGACTCCCATGTATGTTTTGATGGGCGCCATTATCGACTCATGCTTTAATGACAAAAAGATGCAAAGTGAGAATAGACTTTTGCTTAGGAGAGCATAATGAAAGCATCGTCGGATGAGTTGAAAGTTTTTATTGCTGTGGTAGAAAGCGGCAGTTTTAGCCGTGCGGCGGAACAACTGCAGATGGCGAATTCGGCTGTGAGTCGCACTGTCAAAAAACTGGAGAACAAACTTGGAGTGGCTTTACTCACGCGCACCACCCGGCAGCTCGCACTGACTCAGGAAGGTGAGCAGTACTTTAAACGCGTTCAGAAGCTCCTACAGGAGATGTCGACTGCTGAAAATGAGTTAATGGAACGACAGCAAGCTCCGCAAGGTCTTCTGCGCATAGACGCTGCCACGCCGGTCATTCTGCATTTGATTCTGCCGATGATTAAACCCTTCCGTGAGCGCTACCCCGACGTCACCCTGTCGCTTATCTCGTCGGAGAGCTTTATCAATCTGATTGAACGTAAAGTCGATGTAGCTATTCGCGCAGGCAACCTGACGGATTCGACCTTACGAGCACGTTTGCTGTTTATCAGCTATCGCAAATTGGTAGCAACTCCGGCTTATCTGGCGAAAAGGGGTATCCCCCTCTCTACATCGGATTTGACAAATCATGAATGCCTTGGATTTGTAGAACCGCTGCGCCTGAACCGTTGGCCTGTGTCTGAGAATGGTCATGACCTTTATGACATCGTGCCGGGAATGTCCTCAAACAGCGGTGAAACTATTAAACAACTTTGTCTCGATGATCAAGGTATCGCTTGTTTGTCAGATTATATGGTAGACAGTGAAATCGCGGATGGGACATTTATTGAGGTGTTGGCACAACAGCGAGTCCCCGTAGCGATGCCGTTCAACGCGGTCTATTACAGCGATCTGGGCGTTAGCCAACGTGCACGTGCTTTTATCGACTTTCTCAGTGAGTGGGTTAAGCAACAGCCCTGGCGAATGCAGGGCTGAATACTTCGTCACTTAATCCCAGTCCGGAGCCAGTCCTTCAGGGCTGACCAACCGCTGCTGGCGATCCAGTGATGAAATGATTTTCATATCCTCCGCATCAAGCGTTAAGTTAGCAGCATCCATATTGCTGGCCAGATTATCGCGCTTAGTCGAAGAAGGGATCACGCTGAAGCCAGATTGCATCGCCCACGCCAGAACGATTTGTGCCGGTGTCGCCTGATGTTTGCGTGCAATCGACTGGATGGTCGCATCCTTTAGTGCCTCACCGTAAGCCAGAGTCATGTAAGACGTGATGTGCATTCCTTGCTGCTTAGCAAATTCAACCACCTCGCTGTTTTGCAGGAAGGGATGGAGTTCAATCTGGTTGGTCGCAATATTTTCAATGCCAACTGCGGCAATGGCCTCTCTCATTAGCGCAATCGGGAAGTTTGATATGCCAATCTGGCGCGTCAGGCCCGCCTCTTTCGCTGCCATTAATGCCTGCATACTCTCTTTCACCGGGACTGCTGCGCCAGGTGAAGGCCAGTGAATCAATGTAAGATCAACATACTCGGTGCGCAGTTTTGACAGACTTTGTTGCAAACTCGGTATGAGTTTTTCAGCAGTGAGATTTTCGATCCAAATCTTGGTGGTAATAAAGAGTTGGTGACGATCTATTCCACTTTCAAAAATGGCCTGACCAACAGCAGCCTCATTTTCATAGATTTGCGCGGTGTCGATGGCACGATAACCCAGTTCCAGTGCTGTCTTTACGGAATGAATTACAACATCGTCTTGCAGGCGGAAAGTACCTAAACCAAAGGCAGGGATTGTCATGTTTTCCTCATCGTTTTGTGAATGATTTCGATGGGGAACATTGTGGCAGCATTATTATTGCTGAAAAATCCGCTTATAAGCAGAAGAATATTGCGATTAAATCAACAATTGAGCTGGAATTTTAGACATGAAAAAGCCCTGACTTATTAAGTCAGGGCTTATCAATTAAGTGGCGGAACGGACGGGGCTCGAACCCGCGACCCCCTGCGTGACAGGCAGGTATTCTAACCAACTGAACTACCGCTCC
>NZ_CAJCKS010000133.1:0-13431 GCF_903970985.1 Pantoea sp. ME81
TGTGCTGATTGCCCGTGAAGCCTTAACCCAGTGGCTGATTAAAGGCGGTGAAATTCGCGGCAAACTGAATGGCATTGGTTTTGGCCAGACGCTGGATCTGCTGGTGGATGCGCATCACTGCCTGACGCTACGCGATGTCAGCCTGCAATCCACACGCTTAACATTGCCCGGAGCCAGCAACAGTAGCGACATGCCGCAGGAAATCCAGGATGAATACGAAGCGCTGGATACCCAGCTCCGCGCACAGCGCACGCTGTTTAGCCAGCACCAGCGGTGCTTGTTTATCAGCGATGACTGGCTGGCACGTATTGAAACCAGCCTGCAGGATGTGGCAGAACAGCTGAAACAGGCGCGTAAATGATCTCACTGGAGACGCTGAGCACGCTGTTATCGATTGGCGAAACGGAGTTAATCGAAGAGTTGATTCTGGCCCTGCTCGCGTCGCCACAGCTGGCGCTGTTCTTTGAAAAATTTCCGCGCATGAAACAAGCCTTAATGCGCGATTTACCCCGCTGGCGCACTGAAATCGCGGAACAGATGAAAACCACGCCGGTGCCGGAAGCGCTGGCGCAGGAGTTTCAGCTGTTTCAGCAAATGCAATTGATCAGCACGCAGGATTTCAGCCACCAGCTTCCCCACATCATGTCGCAGCTAAAAAACCTGCCCTCGCCGTTTATCGAAGAGGCCAGCAAGCTTTTGCTGCACAACGAAACTGAACAACTGAGTAATGCGCAACACACGCTATTTTTGCAACGCTGGCGACTGAGCCTGACGCTGCAGACTCTTACGCTGAATGAAACCCTCCTGGAAGAACAACGCGAGCGTCTGATGGCCGAGCTGCAGCAACGGATGGCAATCAGTGGCCAGCTGGCGCCAATCCTTACCGACGATGATGAAGCCGCAGCCGGACGTTTGTGGGATATGAGCAAAGCGTCACTTCAGCACGGTGATTATGAGCTGATTGTGCAATATGGTGATTTCCTCGCACAGCAGCCGGAATTAATGAAACTGGCGCAGCAGTTGGGCCGCAGCCGCGAAGCCAAATCGGTGCCGTCGCAGGATGCACCGCTGGAAGAATTTCACCAACTGGTGCGCGAGCCCGATCATGTGCCGGAAGAGGTCAGCGGCATTCATCAGAGCGACGATGTGTTGCGCTTGCTGCCGCCCGAACTGGCTGCCTTGAGTATTAGCGAGCTGGAGCTGGAATTTTATCGTCGCCTGGTGGAAAAACGCCTGCTGACTTACCAGTTACAAGGTGATGCCTGGCACGAGAAAGTCACACTGCGCCCGGTCAGCCACCAGCAACATGAAGCGCAGCCGCGCGGGCCATTTATCGTCTGCGTCGATACTTCGGGTTCAATGGGAGGATTCAACGAACGCTGCGCCAAAGCCTTCTGCCTTGCGCTGTTAAAGGTGGCATTAGCCGATAAGCGCCGCTGCTACATCATGCTGTTCGCTCACGAAGTGATTGGCTACGAACTCACTGCCGATAGCGGCATTGAGCAGGCTATCCGTTTTCTTAGCCAACGTTTTCGTGGTGGCACCGATCTGGCGGCTTGCCTTGCTGCGGTGGTTAAACGTATGGAGGGCAGCGTCTGGGATGAGGCCGATGCGGTGATCGTGTCGGATTTTATCGCCCAGCGTTTACCGGATGACACCATCAACGCGATCAAGCAACGCCAGCGCCAGCATCAACAACGTTTCCACGCGGTGGCGATGTCGCTTCACGGTAAACCGGGCATTCTGCGTATCTTCGATCATATCTGGCGCTTCGATACCGGACTGAAAAGCCGCCTGCTGCGCCGCTGGAAACGCTAATTCATCTGGCAGAAATGCTTATTTGCTATAGTGAATAGTTCGCACACTGAGCATCTGGAGCATCTTGTGAACACCGCCCAACTTCCTGCACCGACCCGCACTTTGCAGCTCTCCGGCCAAAACGCCGAACAAAAACGGAGCGAGCTGCTGGCGTATTTCACCCAAACCTGGGAGCTGTACGAAAGCCTGTTTGATTGCCTTGCCGACGAACGCGCGTATTTCAACAAAGCGATCTCATTACGCCATCCGTTGATCTTCTACTTTGGCCACACCGCTACGTTCTATATGAATAAGCTGATGGCGGGTCGCTATCTGGACAACCGCGTGGACGATCGCATCGAAGCCATGATGGCAATCGGCGTGGACGAGATGAGCTGGGACGATCTCAACGACAGCCATTACGCCTGGCCGACGGTCGAAGAGGTGCGTGACTACCGTGGAAAAGTCAAAAACCTGGTGAGCGAGTTTATTCGCACCATGCCGCTGGAACTGCCGATCACCTGGGAAAGCCCGGCTTGGGTGGTATTGATGGGCATTGAACATGAGCGTATCCACCTGGAAACCTCCAGCGTGCTGATCCGCCAGCTACCGATAGAATGGGTAAAACCGCAGGCGCATTGGCCGGTTTGTCCGCAGGCGCGCCACGATCGCGCATCGGTTCCAGATAACTCGCTGATTGCGATGCCTGGCGGTCGCGTGCAACAAGGCAAAACGGATGACACTTACGGCTGGGATAACGAATACGGCAATCAGGTAACTGAACTCAAACCATTTAAGGCCAGTAAAATGCTGGTCAGCAACGCCGAGTTTTATCGCTTTATCGCCGCTAACGGCTATCAGGATCAGCGCTGGTGGGATGAGGAAGGCTGGGGCTGGCGTGAATTCTCTGGCGCGCAAATGCCCACTTTCTGGCTGGGTGACATATCGCAACCCGATCAGCTGAAACTGCGCTTAATGGCTGAAGAAGTCGCTCTGCCGTGGGACTGGCCAGCGGAAGTGAATCAGCTTGAAGCCGCCGCGTTTTGTCGCTGGCTGGCGGAAGAGACGGGTAAATCTATTCAACTCCCTTGTGAAGCCGAATGGATGCAGCTACGCGAACAGGTGAGCGGCGATCAGCCCGACTGGATCGAGGCGCCCGGCAATATCAATCTGGCCTATTGGGCTTCATCCAGTCCTGTGGATCGCTTTGCGCAGGGCGAGTTTTTCGACATTGTTGGCAACGTCTGGCAGTGGACCACAACGCCAACTAACGGTTTCGAAGGTTTCAAAGTTCATCCGCTGTATGACGATTTCTCAACGCCGACCTTTGATGGCAAACACGCGCTGATTAAAGGTGGCAGTTGGATTTCCACCGGCAACGAGGCGTTAAAATCGGCTCGTTATGCCTTCCGTCGTCATTTCTTCCAGCACGCCGGTTTCCGCTATGTGGTCTCCTCACATGAAGAGACCATGGCACTCAATCCGTATGAAACGGACAGCATGGTGTCACAGTATCTCGATTTCCAGTACGGACCGGGCTACTACAACGTGCCGAATTACGCCGTGGCGCTGGTGGAAAAACTGCTGCCGCACTGCAAGCAACGCGGTGTGGCTCTGGACCTCGGCTGCGCGACCGGCCGTGCCAGTTTTGAATTGGCACGCCATTTCGCGACGGTTACTGGCATGGATTATTCCGCGCGCTTTATTGATGTGGCGCTGCAGCTGACCTCCGGTGAGGACTTCCGCTATGTGGTGCCGGAAGAGGGCGAGCTGGTGGAATATCGCCAGGTGCGCCTGAAGGACTTCAATGTTAGTGACGAGCAAGCGGCGCGCATTCAGTTTGTGCAGGGCGACGCCTGTAATCTTAAACCGCAGCCGGATCGTTACGATCTGGTATTGGCTTCAAACCTGATCGATCGTCTGCGTCAGCCAAAA
The DNA here is from genome assembly GCF_903970985.1 of Pantoea sp. ME81. NCBI lineage: Bacteria > Pseudomonadati > Pseudomonadota > Gammaproteobacteria > Enterobacterales > Erwiniaceae > Pantoea > Pantoea sp. ME81. The sequence continues at coordinate 3,733 of NZ_CAJCKS010000133.1, forward strand.
CGTTTCCTGCAGGACGTCATCCCGATGATCCGCTCTGGCGGGCTTTTGGTGCTTTCGTCGCCTTATACCTGGCTGGAGGAATTCACGCCGAAGGAGAACTGGCTGGGCGGCGTGCGTGAGAACGGTGAAGCTTTGACGACCTATCAGGCATTGCAGCGTTTGCTGCGTGATGCCTTTGAAGAAGTGGTGCCGCCGCAGGATGTGCCGTTTGTGATCCGCGAGACGGCGCGCAAGTATCAACATACCGAAGCGCAGCTCACAATCTGGCGTAAGCGATAAAAAAAGCGTGCAGACTGCGGCTACCACGCGGTCTGCACCTTGCCTGCACTGCTAATTTGCTGCACATTCTCCACTGTTCATAGAAGAAGAACTTAAAGAGGATGGATGATGGCAGAACAACTGCAACTGGATAACCTTGATCGCGGCATTCTCAATGCGCTGTTGGAAAACGCGCGCACCGCATATGCCGAGCTGGCCAAACAGTTCAATGTCAGCCCCGGCACCATTCACGTACGCGTAGAAAAAATGCGCCAGGCAGGCATTATCCTGGGCACTCGTGTTGAAATCGATCCTCGTCAGTTGGGTTTTGATGTCTGCTGTTTTATCGGCATCATTCTGAAAAGCGCCCGCGATTATCCCGCAGCACTCAGCAAGCTGGAAGCGCTGGATGAAGTGGTAGAAGCCTGGTACACCACCGGCCACTACAGCATCTTTATTAAGGTGATGTGCCGATCCATCGATGCACTTCAGCAGGTGTTGATCAACAAGATCCAGACCATAGACGAAATCCAGTCCACCGAAACCCTGATCTCGCTGCAAAACCCGATCATGCGTACCATCAAGCCGTAATTCCCTCTCTTTCCTGTGCACAACCTTTTCCCAGGCGGATCACTTGTGTGATGCGCCTTGTCGGCTAATGCTTTCTGTTATTAACCCTGTTTTCCACAGGTGGATCACGGCTTGATCACAGCGTACAATGCTCGCCTTTAGTGCGGGAGAAGATCATGGCCGATATTACCTTAATCAGTGGCAGTACCCTTGGCAGCGCCGAATACGTCGCCGAACATCTGGAAGCAAAACTGCAGGAAGCGGGCTTTTCAACCGAGGTGCTGCACGGGCCAGAGCTGGACGAGCTGCCACAGGAAGGGATCTGGCTGATTGTGACTTCCACGCACGGTGCAGGCGAACTGCCAGACAATCTGCTTCCTTTATATGAAGCCTTGCAGGAGACGCAGCCGGACCTTTCCGCGGTACGTTATGGCGCAGTGGGTATCGGCAACCATGAATATGACCTTTTCTGCGGTGCCATTAAACTGCTGGAAGATCAACTCAACCAGTTAGGCGCCAAACGCATTGGCGATCGCCTGGAGATCGACGTTCTCGAACATGAGATTCCTGAGGATCCGGCTGAAGTGTGGGTTGAGACCTGGAAAACGCAAATTTAAGACGATCTTTGCCGGTTGGGGATCGGGAAAAGTGAACGATCCCCAGTTTATTTCGCTGTTTTATTGTTTTTTTTATGCCATTTTCTGTGGATAACACAGCCTTAATCTTGCGTATAACCGGTAGTTATCCCAATAACAACCCGTGATGCTTTTTTCGGCTGTGTATAAGTCGCCATTTAGATCCCAGCTTATACGGATCAGGATCACCGATCATTCACAGCAAGCGATCCTCTCTAATCCTCTGTTAATGCTTTGCTTTTCGGGGTTATCAACAGACCCTGACGATCCTAATAAGAGATCTAACAGAGAGATCATATAAAAGAATAAAGATCCTTTCTTTTAAACCGCAGGATCCCGCGGCTTTCGCAGTCGACAGAATTTCAGTAGAATCCACCGCCCAGGGCAATGATCCCTGTCCGAACATTAACGAGGACCCACTTCATGTTTTATCCAGATCCTTTTGACGTCATCGTAATCGGTGGTGGTCATGCGGGCACAGAAGCCGCGATGGCCGCTGCCCGAATGGGTCAGCAAACGCTGTTACTCACCCATAACATTGATACGCTTGGACAAATGTCCTGCAACCCGGCGATTGGTGGCATTGGGAAAGGACACCTGGTGAAGGAAGTGGATGCCTTAGGCGGTTTGATGGCGACAGCAATTGACCAGGCTGGTATTCAGTTTAGGATACTAAACGCGAGCAAAGGCCCTGCTGTGCGGGCAACGCGTGCGCAAGCCGACCGCGTGCTCTATCGCCAGGCAGTACGTACGGCGTTGGAGAACCAGCCGAACCTGATGATCTTCCAGCAGGCCGTTGACGATCTGATTGTGGAAAACGATCGCGTCGTCGGTGCTGTCACGCAGATGGGCCTGAAATTCCGTGCCAAAAGTGTGGTGCTGACAGTCGGGACATTCCTTGACGGCAAAATTCATATTGGTCTGGATAACTACAGCGGTGGCCGTGCTGGCGATCCGCCATCCATTCCACTGGCGAAACGCCTGCGTGCTTTGCCGCTGCGCGTAAATCGTCTGAAAACTGGTACGCCGCCCCGTATTGACGCACGCACCATCGATTTTTCGGTGCTGACACCACAGCATGGCGATACGCCAATGCCGGTGTTCTCGTTTATGGGTAATGTTTCTCAGCATCCGCAACAAGTTCCATGCTGGATCACCCATACCAACGAACAAACGCACGATGTGATCCGCAATAACCTCGATCGCAGCCCGATGTATGCCGGGATCATTGAAGGGATCGGACCACGTTACTGCCCATCGATCGAAGACAAAGTGATGCGCTTTGCCGATCGTAATGCGCATCAGATCTTCCTTGAACCGGAAGGGCTGACCAGCAACGAGATCTACCCGAACGGTATCTCCACCAGCTTGCCGTTTGACGTACAGATGCAGATCGTCCGTTCGATGAAAGGTCTGGAGAACGCAAAGATTGTGCGCCCAGGCTATGCCATCGAGTACGATTTCTTCGATCCGCGCGATCTGAAGCCGACGCTGGAAAGCAAATTTATCCACGGGCTGTTCTTTGCCGGTCAGATTAACGGCACCACCGGCTATGAAGAAGCTGCGGCGCAGGGCTTGCTGGCCGGTTTGAACGCTGCACGTGCCTCAGCAGACAAAGAGGGCTGGGCGCCGCGCCGCGACCAGGCTTATCTCGGTGTGCTGGTTGACGATCTCTGCACGCTCGGCACCAAAGAGCCGTACCGCATGTTTACCTCGCGCGCGGAATATCGTTTGATGCTGCGCGAAGACAACGCCGATCTGCGTTTGACAGAAAAAGGCCGCGAGTTGGGTCTGGTCGATGATGCGCGTTGGGCGCGTTATAACCAGAAGCTGGAAGCGATTGAGCAGGAGCGCCAGCGCCTGCGCGATCTGTGGGTACATCCGAAATCAGACAATGTGGGCGAAGTGAATAGCGTCATCAGTGCGCCACTGACGAAAGAAGCCAGCGGTGAAGATCTGTTGCGTCGCCCGGAAATGACCTACGAACTGCTGATGACGTTACCGAGTTATGGCCCGGCATTATCTGACGAGCAATCTGCAGAGCAGGTTGAGATTCAGGTGAAGTATGAAGGGTACATTGCACGCCAGCAGGAAGAAATTGACCGCCAGCAACGCAACGAAAACACCTTGCTGCCTGGCGATCTCGACTATCGTCAGGTTAATGGCTTGTCGAATGAAGTGATCGCCAAACTCAACGATCACAAACCTACCTCCATTGGGCAGGCCTCGCGTATTTCAGGCATTACACCAGCAGCGATCTCCATTTTGCTGATTTACCTGAAAAAACAGGGCCTGCTGCGTAAAAGTGCCTGATCGACCCTGGGGCGAGGTCACTCGCCCCCGTTTATGGAACGTTCCTTGTGATTAACAAACTCTCCCAGCTGCTCGATGCGGCAAATATTTCACTTACCGATCAACAAAAACAGCAGCTCGTCGGCTATGTAGAATTGCTGCATAAGTGGAACAAGGCGTACAACCTGACATCGGTGCGCGATCCGCAGCAGATGCTGGTGCGCCATATTCTCGACAGCGTGGTCGTCGAACCGCATTTACAAGGCGAGCGGTTTATTGATGTGGGCACCGGGCCGGGTCTGCCAGGGATTCCGTTAGCCATTGTCCGTCCGCAGGCGCATTTTACGCTGCTGGATAGCCTGGGAAAACGCATCCGTTTCCTGCGTCAGGTACAACATGAGTTAGGGCTCACTAACATCACCCCGGTACAAAGTCGTGTGGAAGAGTTCCCCGCAGAACCACCGTTTGATGGCGTTATCAGCCGTGCCTTTGCTTCGCTGGAAGACATGCTGAACTGGTGCCATCATTTACCGGGCACCTCAGGCCGCTTCTACGCACTGAAGGGGGTGCGTCCGGATGATGAAATTTCAGCCTTGCCTGCGGGCTTTGTGGTGGAGAAGATTGAATCACTGCATGTGCCAGAACTGGATGGTGAACGTCATTTAGTGGTGCTGTCTCGCCAATAGCCATAAAGAAGGTGCGGATTTAACACCAACCGCACCTTTAGTCAGTGAAAACGTCCTGAATAAAAAAACAGCAGTTGAACACTTTTAGTCAAAAGCTTTTATTCGGCAGGGCAGGGTGAGACGGTTAACAAGCGCCACGGAAATTATCCGAAAAGCTCTGTTACATTTAACGAACATTTCACATTTCATTATCAGTTAGATCACTTTATTGGCTGTATTTACCTGCGCAAATAGTCACGTCAGAAAATATAACTCTGCAATAAATCGGCGTGCGTAATATCAGTTTTACGTTTTTATTGCGATGTACGATGTCAATAGAGTGTTTTTATCGAAAATCATGACCTGATACCGGATGGATAATTCTATCGTTATGATAAAAAACAGCTTTCATCACTTTTGAAATCTTAAAATTCATGCTTAAAACAAATTCATTCGCCAGCCTATTGCCTATAATGTGATCTGAAGCACGCTTTAAAAGCAAGCCAACAAGGCAATTTCAGCGATTTAGCTGAGTCATAGTGGAAGGTGATGTTTTGAAAAATAGCCCTCCAGAAAGAAATTTAAATAATTGTTCACCTTTTCGCTACTTACCGATTGAAATCGCAGGTGGCGCCCGTATAATTTGCACGGCTTTTGCTGCTTGACTCAAATGAGTAAAGGCAGTCTTATACGACACGCGACATACCCCGTTCGGGGCAGGAGAGTTCAACGCCATGTCAGTGTCTCTTTACAGTGTGAAATTAGCCCGGACCGTGCTGGTGATCCAGCTGGTGACGTTTGTCATCATCGGTGCACTCTTTACTCTGAAAGATGTTATCTGGGGCGCCTCCGCCATCGCGGGTGGAGCGGCAGCCTGGCTGCCGAATGTGTTGTTTATGTTTTTAGCCTGGCGCCTGCAGGATCAAACGCCTGCCAAAGGTCGTGTGGCCTGGAGCTTCGCCCTCGGTGAAGTGTTGAAGGTCTTCACGACAGTCATTCTTCTCATGGTGGCGTTAGGTGTGTTTGGAGCGGTCTTCTGGCCTCTCGCAATCACTTGGTTATCGGTGCTGGTGGTGCAGATCGTCGCGCCGGCTGTAATTAACAACAAAGGGTAAGAGGCATCATGGCTGCTGGAGAAATCTCTACTCCGCAAGAATACATAGGTCACCACCTGAATAACCTTCAGCTGGACCTGCGTACTTTCGAGTTGGTGAATCCGCACGACGCTCCTGCGACGTTCTGGGTATTAAATATCGATTCCATGTTTTTCTCTGTGGTACTGGGACTGCTTTTCCTGGTGTTGTTCCGTAAAGTGGCAAAAAGCGCCACCAGCGGTGTGCCAGGGAAACTTCAAGCGGCTATCGAACTGGTTGTCGGTTTCGTTGATAACAACGTTCGCGACATGTACCACGGTAAAAGCAAACTTATCGCCCCGCTGGCTCTGACAATTTTTGTCTGGGTCTTCCTGATGAACTTCATGGATCTGCTGCCTATCGATTTGCTGCCGTTTATCGGTGAGCACTATCTTGGCCTGCCAGCGCTGCGCGTTGTGCCGTCTGCAGATGTGAACATCACGCTGTCTATGGCGTTGGGCGTCTTTATTTTGATTCTGTTCTACAGCATCAAAATGAAAGGCATTGGCGGCTTCACCAAAGAACTGACGCTGCAGCCTTTTAATCACCCGATCTTCATCCCAATCAACCTGATTCTTGAAGGTGTTAGCCTGCTGTCTAAACCGGTTTCACTCGGTCTGCGACTGTTCGGCAACATGTATGCGGGTGAACTGATCTTTATCCTGATTGCCGGCTTGCTGCCGTGGTGGTCGCAGTGGGTGTTGAATGTGCCATGGGCCATTTTCCACATCCTGATCATTTCGCTGCAGGCTTTCATTTTCATGGTCCTCACGATCGTCTATCTGTCGATGGCATCTGAAGAACATTGATTTTTTTATCTCAACACTAAGCTTTTAACTGAAACAAACTGGAGACTGTCATGGAAAACCTGAATATGGATCTGCTGTACATGGCTGCCGCTGTGATGATGGGCCTGGCGGCAATCGGTGCTGCGATCGGTATCGGCATCCTCGGAGGCAAATTCCTGGAAGGCGCTGCGCGTCAACCGGATCTGATTCCTCTGCTGCGTACGCAGTTCTTTGTTGTAATGGGTCTGGTGGATGCAATCCCAATGATCGCTGTAGGTCTGGGTCTCTACGTGATGTTTGCGGTCGCCTAAACCTGGTAGCCTTGTTCACTCATGGCACCCGGTGTGATGAGGAACGGATTCTGCCGTTTATCGCTGATAGCGGCAGAGCAAGTTAACTTAATAAGAGGCATTGTGCTGTGAACATTAATGCAACAATCCTCGGCCAGGCCATCGCGTTCATTCTGTTTGTCGCGTTCTGCATGAAGTACGTATGGCCGCCGATCATGGCTGCCATCGAGAAGCGTCAGAAAGAAATTGCTGATGGCCTTGCTTCTGCTGAGCGCGCGAAGAAAGATTTAGATCTCGCGCAGGCCAATGCGACCGACCAGCTGAAAAAAGCGAAAGAAGACGCTCAGGTCATTATCGAGCAGGCGAACAAACGCCGTGCACAGATTCTGGACGAAGCGAAAACCGAAGCTGAGACTGAACGTAACCGCATCGTGGCACAAGCGCAGGCAGAAATCGAAGCCGAGCGTTCACGTGCCCGTGAAGAGCTGCGTAAGCAAGTCGCGTTGCTGGCATTAGCTGGCGCCGAGAAAATCATCGAACGTTCCGTGGATGAAGCTGCTAACAGCGACATCGTTGATAAACTGGTCGCTGAACTGTAAGGAGGGAGGGGCTGATGTCTGATCTGATTACTGTAGCTCGCCCCTACGCCAAAGCAGCTTTTGACTTTGCTGTTGAGCATCAAAGTATCGATCGTTGGCAGACCATGCTGGCGTTTGCCGCTGAAGTGGCTCGCAACGAACAGATGGCAGATCTTCTTTCCGGTGCGCTCGCGCCGGAAGCTTTGTCTGCTTCTTTCAACGCGGTATGTGGCGATCAACTTGATGAACCCGCTCAGAACCTGATTAAGGTAATGGCGGAAAACGGACGTTTGACAGCACTTCCAGCGGTACTGGAACAGTACATCCAACTGCGTGACGCTTATGAAGCGACCGCCGAAGTGGATGTGATTTCTGCCAGTACCCTGAGTGACAGCCAGCTGAGTAAAATCAGCGCCGCGATGGAAAAACGTCTGTCACGCAAAGTTAAGCTGAATTGCAAAATTGACAAGTCTGTAATGGCAGGTGTGGTTATCCGTGCGGGTGACCTGGTCATTGATGGTAGCGTACGCGGCCGTCTTGATCGTCTGGCAGACGTCTTGCAGTCTTAAGGGGACTGGAGCATATGCAACTGAATTCCACCGAAATCAGCGAACTGATCAAGCAGCGCATTGCTCAGTTCAATGTGGTGAGCGAAGCTCACAACGAAGGTACTATTGTTTCTGTAAGTGACGGTATCATCCGCGTACACGGCCTGGCCGATGTGATGCAGGGTGAGATGATTGCCCTGCCGGGCAACCGTTACGCTATCGCACTGAACCTCGAGCGTGACTCGGTTGGTGCAGTAGTGATGGGCCCGTACGCTGACCTCGCCGAAGGCATGAAGGTTAAATGTACTGGCCGTATTCTTGAAGTTCCAGTTGGCCGTGGCCTGCTGGGCCGTGTGGTGAACACCCTGGGTGCACCGATCGACGGTAAAGGCGCAATCGACAACGACGGCTTCTCGCCTGTTGAAGTGATTGCACCGGGCGTTATCGACCGTCAGTCAGTAGACCAGCCTGTTCAGACCGGTTACAAATCTGTCGATGCGATGATTCCAATCGGCCGTGGCCAGCGTGAGCTGATCATCGGTGACCGTCAGACCGGTAAAACCGCAATGGCAATCGACGCCATCATCAACCAGCGCGATTCAGGCATCAAGTGTGTCTACGTTGCGATTGGCCAGAAAGCGTCAACCATTTCTAACGTGGTACGTAAGCTGGAAGAACACGGCGCGTTGGCTAACACCATCGTCGTTGTGGCTTCTGCTTCTGAATCCGCTGCACTGCAATACCTGGCGCCATACGCCGGTTGCGCAATGGGTGAGTACTTCCGTGACCGCGGTGAAGATGCCCTGATCGTATACGATGACCTGTCTAAGCAGGCTGTTGCTTACCGTCAGATTTCACTGCTGCTGCGCCGTCCACCAGGTCGTGAAGCATTCCCAGGCGACGTGTTCTATCTCCACTCTCGTCTGCTGGAGCGTGCATCACGCGTAAGCGCTGACTACGTTGAGCGTTTCACTAACGGTGCTGTGAAAGGCCAGACCGGTTCTCTGACCGCGCTGCCAATCATCGAAACTCAGGCGGGTGACGTTTCTGCGTTCGTTCCGACCAACGTAATCTCGATTACTGATGGTCAGATCTTCCTGGAATCAAACCTGTTCAACTCCGGTATTCGTCCAGCCGTTAACCCGGGTATCTCTGTATCCCGTGTTGGTGGTGCTGCACAGACCAAGATCATCAAGAAACTGTCCGGTGGTATCCGTACCGCTCTGGCACAGTATCGTGAACTGGCTGCGTTCTCTCAGTTCGCATCCGATCTGGACGATGCAACGCGTAAACAGCTGAGCCACGGTCAGAAAGTGACCGAGCTGCTGAAACAGAAACAGTATGCGCCGATGTCTGTCGCGCAACAGGGTCTGGTGCTGTTTGCTGCTGAGCGCGGCTTCCTGAACGACGTTGAACTGGCGAAAATCGGCAGCTTCGAAGCCGCTCTGCTGGCGTTCGCAGACCGCGATCACGCCGAGCTGATGGCTGAAATCAACCAAGCGGGCAACTTTAATAACGAAATCGAAGAGAAGCTGAAAGGCCTCCTCGAAACGTTTAAAGCAACCCAGTCCTGGTAATGTCTGGCGGCTTGTCTGAAAAGGCAGGCCGCAAGGCTTTGAGGAGAAGCTAATGGCCGGTGCAAAAGAGATACGTACCAAGATTGGAAGCGTAAAAAATACGCAGAAGATCACCAAAGCGATGGAAATGGTCGCCGCCTCCAAAATGCGTAAAACGCAGGAACGCATGGCGGCCAGCCGTCCGTATGCAGATACCATGCGCAAAGTGATTGGTCACCTTGCTCTCGGTAATCTGGAATACAAGCACCCTTACCTGGATGAGCGTGACGTTAAGCGCGTCGGCTACCTGGTCGTTTCGACTGACCGCGGGCTTTGTGGTGGTTTGAACATTAACCTGTTCAAAAAATTGCTGGCAGATATGAAGG
>NZ_CAJCKS010000134.1:0-13364 GCF_903970985.1 Pantoea sp. ME81
GTACGGCTTGCCTGTTCTTTATTGCCGCCGTGTGCTTCTTCATGCCGGAATATCTGGCAGGCGGAGAGGTCAATCTGCTGCGTGCCTATCTGGTATTGACTGGCATGCTGATGTTCCTGTGTTTCCAGCAAGGCGCACTTTCCCCGGTGACCTGGCTGCTGCTTTCGGAGATCTTCCCGGCGCGCATGCGTGGGATCTGCATGGGCGGCGCTGTGTTCGCACTGTGGATGGCCAACTTTGCTATTTCAATGGCATTTCCGATATTGCTGGCTGCTTTTGGTCTTGCAGGCGCATTCCTCACCTTCGCGATCATCGGTATTGGTGGCTCGATGTTTGTGCTGCGCGCCATTCCGGAAACGCGAGGGCGCAGTCTGGAACAGGTCGAGCATTACTTCTTCGCGCTGTATGACGGCAAGCCTTAGGATGGATTCGCGAGCTTGATGTAAATCACTCAACGATGACGCAGTATAAATCCAGAAGATAAATTACTATCAAAACACGCTAAACACTGCAGCAAAACAGAATAACCAAAACACAATGCGCTGATAATCATTTCAGGAAATAACATGAGCCAGAAAATAAGCCGTGACCGTTTTTGTATTAATCGAAAAATTGCGCCGAACTTAACTGTTAATCAGTTTTTCACCCTGGTGAAAGATTTAGGGATAAATAAGGTCGAGATTCGTAATGATATGAAGGGCGGAAGTGTGACGGATGGTTTAGGGGGCGAGAAAATTCGTGAATTGGCAAATCAACATGCGCTGACCATCGAAACAATCAATGCGGTGTATCCCTTTAACCAGTTATCCGCTGAGATATTGGAAAAAACACGGGGTTTATTAAAGGACGCACGTGAAACCGGGGCGAAAGCGCTGGTGCTGTGCCCACTCAATGACGGAACGGTGGTCTCCAGTGAACAAACGGTTGCCGCTTTAAAAACGCTCGCGCCGCTGTTCGCCGAATACGGCATTGAAGGGCTGGTGGAACCCTTGGGCTTTCCACAGAGTTCGCTGCGTTCGGCGGCACTGGCACAACAGTTGATCAAACAGGCAGATGTGCCATTCAAGATCGTGCTCGATACCTTCCATCATCATTTGTATGAAGGCGCAGAACAGGACTTCGCCAGTGGCGTTGACGTTAACCGCATCGGATTGGTTCACCTGTCTGGTGTGACGGATACACGTCCAACTGCAGAATTGACTGATGAAGAACGCATCATGCTCAGCGCTGATGACATGTTGCAATCGAAACGACAAGTCCAGCGCCTGGAGGAGAGAGGTTACACCGGTACTTACGCGTTTGAACCTTTCTCGTCAGTGATGGAAGCGTGGAGCGAAGCGGATATCGCGCGTGAGATTCGTACCAGCATTGATTATCTGAACTATTAATTTTACTCGTACAGAAGAACGAAGGAACAAACCATGACGCTGAATATTGGTGTAATTGGCACTGGCGCAATCGGGCGCGAACACATTCGTCGTTGCAGTCAGGTGCTGCAAAACGCTCGCGTGGTTGCACTGAATGACATCAACCGTGCTAACTGCGAGCAGATCCTGACCGATCTCGCGCTCAAAGCCGAGATCTATGACAATGCACATGACCTGATTAATGCTCCCGATGTACAGGCGGTTCTGGTGACATCATGGGGCCCGACACATGAAGAATTTGTGCTGGCAGCGATTAAAGCCGGGAAAGCGGTATTTTGTGAAAAGCCGCTGGCGGTGACGGCGCAGGGTTGTATGAACATTGTGGAGGCGGAGATCGCGAGTGGTAAAAAGCGCGTGCAGGTTGGCTTCATGCGCCCTTACGATAGCGGCTATCGTGCATTGAAAAGCGTTATTGATAGCGGAGACATTGGCGAACCCTTGATGCTGCACTGCGCACACCGTAACCCGGAAGTCGGCGATGCCTACACCACGGACATGGCGATTACCGATACGCTGATCCATGAACTGGATGTTCTGCGCTGGTTGCTGAAAGACGATTACGTCAGTGCTCAGGTGATTTATCCGCGTAAAACCCGTAAAGCCTCATCGCATCTGAAAGACCCGCAGATAGTGCTGCTGGAAACGGCGAAAGGTGTGCGTATTGACGTCGAAATTTTCGTCAACTGTGCCTATGGCTATGATATCCAGTGTGAAGTGGTGGGTGAGACCGGGATTGCGAGCTTACCTGAGCCGATGTCCGTTCAGACGCGAAGCGCGGCTAAACTCTCCACGGGAATTCTGACCGACTGGAAAAAGCGCTTCATCGATGCCTATGATGTGGAATTGCAGGATTTCATTAATAATGTGTTGTCTGACAACATGACGGGCCCATCGGCCTGGGATGGCTATGCTGCGGCGGTTGCTGCCGATGCTTGTGTTGCCGCGCAGAACAACGGTGAGATTGTGCCGATTTCCATGCCACCACGCCCTGCGTTTTATCAATGATGGATACACGGGCGCACCAAGTGCGCCCGTGTCAGTAGCCAGCGTCAGCAAATGTGCTTGATTTATCGTTGGAGATTTACCGCTAAGTGCTGTATAAATATTCAGTTCATTTAAAGCGAGATGGCTTGTTTCGCCTTCTGAAAGGGCTACTTTATCAGACTTGAATTGAATGTTGCCCACATTTAAATGTCGAAATTTCAGGAAAGGTTGAGTTTTTACTTTGAGGAGGCATCATGTTGAAACGGTTGATGCCTGTTGACGGTTTAAACTTCGTGAAGTCAGGAGATCATATGCCAAAATTTCTGGAGCGTTTTCTCAGCATGCCGGGGCGATTGATGCAATCAATCAACCAGCAGGATATTGAGCAGTCAAATGACAGCAAAATTATCACTGATGCGAACGGTAATGCCTGGTTAAATATGAGTAATCCTCAGGTCCGCGATTCCATGCAGGCTCGCATGAAGGAATTGGCCGCGAAACGTTAAGGATTAACGATGGGTCCCTTGGTGATTATGGTGGTATTGGTCTGTGGCTTTTGGTTTACAGAAAATCATTATCAATCACGCATACGCCAGGCCAGAACTAATGGCTGGACATCGTACTTTTATGTTGCCATGCATGGTTGCAAGTTTGTCATTCAGGGATTTTGCCTGGTTCTGTTCATCTACCTGTTTTTACTCATTGTTAGTCTCATTATTTCAATCCCCCATCTGTTTGTGTCCACCTATGGCATCAAAGACTTCTATTCGTGGTTAACGAACAAAACGGCTCTCTCATATCCACTGTTTTTCATTCTCTCTTTGTGTGCAGGGTGTTTTATCGCCTGGAGGGCAGGTGATGCCGCACAAAAATCATTGCGTGACGAACGCGTCCGTCAGGCCGCCTATCGTGAAATGGCAGCCCTGGATGCGATTGAATCCCTGCTGGTTCAGGCTATTGATGAGGACATGTTGATTTTCGTTACGCTTAAATCACGCAAGGTCTACATTGGTTATGTCGCCGCACCTCGTATAGAGCACAGTCTCACCCAGCACCTGTCTATCATCCCTTGTATCAGTGGCTACCGGGATAAGGACACGTTGTATTATCACGAACAACATCGTTATTACGAACTCTATCTGAAGAAGGGGATTACGGCGGACTCAAAGGGATTGAACCTGCAACATTTCCGGCATGTGATACCAATGAATGAAGTAGAGGCCATTTCGTTATTTGATACCAGCACTTACCAATGTTTCGATGAATTCATCAACAACAAGTCTGAACACCTCTCTGACGAGTGACGCTGTCACCCTACGCTGACACTCAGCGCGTCACGACCTGCTGCCGTTGCCTCTCCCTCACGCCGCTTTCCGTGTAATATCGCCGCCTTTGATGTTTGCAGGGATTTTACAAAATGACGGATTTAACCTTGAGCCGTCGCCAACCCTCCGTTTGGTGGGGCGCGATGATTATCTGCGGCACGGTGGTGGGTGCGGGTATGTTCACCTTGCCAATTGTGATGGCCGGTGCATGGTTTGGTTGGGCGCTGCTGCTGTTATTGGTGACGTGGGGCGCGATGTTGCTATCAGGTTTGCTGTTTATGCGCACCAGCCTGCATTATCCGCAGGGTTCGGGTTATGACACCTTAACCAAAGATCTACTGGGTCGCGGTTGGGCAACGCTTAACGGTCTGAGTATTCTGTTTGTGCTAGGCATCCTGACTTATGCCTACATCTCCGCCAGCGGTCCGGTGTATCAGCACTCGCTCAACCTGGCGGGGGTGCCGCTCTCCACCGCCGGTGCGAAAATCGCGCTTACGCTTTGCGTTGCCGCCGTGGTGTGGCTCGGTACTACAGGTGTAAGCCGCTTGATGACCTTCTGCGTACTGGCGAAAATCCTGCTGTTGATCCTGCTCTTTGGTGGTTTGCTGACGCAGGTTAGCTTGCCTTCGTTGATCAGCGCGACGCCAGTTGGAGAAAGCTATTGGCCTTATGCTCTCGGTGTCTTGCCGTTTTGTCTGGCGTCTTTTGGTTATCACGGCAATATCACCGGGCTGGTGAGTTATTACGATGGTAACAAACGGCATATCACTCAAGCACTGGTGCTTGGTACCCTAATGTCGCTGGCACTCTATCTGTTCTGGGTTACCAGCACCATGGGCAATTTGCCACGCGCGGCATTTCCTGCAATCGTGCAGCAGGGTGGCGATATCGCCGCGCTAATGGCGGCGCTGAGCAATCATCTGCACGTCAGCGCCCTGGCATTGATGATGTCCATCTTTTCGCATTTCGCAGTGATTGCGTCCTTTCTCGGGGTTACAGCCGGTCTGTTTGACTTCATCGCCGATCGTTTAGGCTGGGGCAATTCTCCTGCTGCACGGCTGAAAACCGCCTGCCTGACCTTTCTGCCACCGTTGATGGCGTCATTATTCTGGCCACATGGCTTTGTCGCCGCGATTGGCTTCGCAGGACTGTTTGCAACGCTTTGGGCGGTGTTTATCCCGGCAATGCTGGCATGGAAAGCACAACAGCGTTTTGCCGGGATGCCGCGTTCCACGCTTCCGATTGTGCTGGTGATGATTTTCGGTGTGCTGAATATCGTCGCCTGGTTACTGAGCTGGGTGGGCTGGCTGCCCACCTTCGGTGGCGCTTGATTTAACGCAATTCAATCTCACCTGCTGATTGAAGGGGGTGTTTATGGGGTCATTCAAAGCCATAAGAAACACCGATTAAAATGCCATTGAACGCCAGCCTCGTGGCGTGTCATTGCCGGTTCGTGCGGCCAGTGATTGTGCCGCACGTTGTGAACGCGCCATTACGGCTTGCTGGTTGATCTGAGTAAATTCGCCATTTCGCAGCAAATGCGCACCGTCAACAAATACATCACTGACTTCATGTCCTAATGCGGAATATACCAGCGATGAAACTGGGTGGTGGATGGGTGTCATCGCCGGATGCGAAGTATCAACAATAACCACATCAGCGCGCTTACCGACTTCTAATGAACCGACCAGATGATCAAGACCAATGGCTCGGGCACCATCAATGGTGGCCATCTCCAGCACCTTCTCCGCGGTCATAATGGTGGGATCGCGGTGTACCCCTTTTTGCAGGAGTGCGGCAACCTTCATCGCCTGGAAGAGGCTGTGATTATTGCTACTGGCAGGGCCGTCAGAGCCGAGTCCTACCGTCAATCCTGCCGCCAGCATTTCAGGTATGGGAGGCACGCCGGACGCGAGATATAAGTTACTGCATGGATTGTGCGAGACGCGTGTGTCGTGATGTTTTAGCGCGCGGATATCACGAGAACTGCACTGCACACAGTGCACGGCCAATACATCAGCACCGAGGAAACCGATATCACTCAGGAATTCGGTATCTGTTCCCTGAAAACGCAGTTTGGCTTGTTCAATTTCAAAATCAGTTTCCGCCACATGCGTAGTGATGAGTACGCCAGTTTCATTGGCTAGCTCACGGGTACCGCGCAGCACTTTCTCATCCAGAGCCCAAATCATACTGGGTGCCAGGCCCACTTTGACGCGGCCGTCGGCTTTATGAAATCGATGAATAACCTGACGTGCGTCTGCCAGCGCGGCTTCCGGCGTTTCGATAAGTGCTTCAGGGATGCCATGTTCAGCGCCAGTGGTCAGGAATCCACGGCATACATGACCGCGAATACCACTGACCTCAAAAGCTTCAATGACTTTTGCGGTCAAACCCGGCCGGGGATGGGCATACATAAAATCGACCAGCGAAGTGACGCCTGAGCGCAGAGACTCCATGCAGCCGTGCAGGGCTGCGGCATAAACATCCTCTTCCGTTAACGCGACAGCACTCGGTCCGGTCATACAGGTAAACCATTTTTTCAGCACCATGTCGTCGCCCAACCCTTTTAAGAGCGTCTGAAATAGGTGCGTGTGCGTATTGACCATACCCGGGATAATAATGCGTTGACGGCAATCGATAACCTCTGCCTCAGGATATTGCAGGCTGAGCGTCTCGCGTGTTCCGATGGCACGGATATGCTGGCCTTCAATCACCAAACTGGCTTGTTCCAGGATTTCACGCTGTGGGTTCATGGTGATAATCCAGCCGTCGGACAATAAATAACTCATCAATCACACTCCAACTGCTGTTGTAATTGCGATGCCTGAACGACAAAACCGAAGCACTGTTGCACGTTGTACAGCGTGGCGTCGCGGCAATAAGAGGGTGAAGTGGTTGCGCTGCAATCCTCAAGAAGCAGGCAGTCATAACCTCGAAAGTTAGCGTCTTGAAGGGTGCACAGCACACATTGATCGAGGTTCACGCCAGCAAACAGCAGTGTTGTCACACCAAGGTTACGCAGAATGCTGTCGAGTTCGCTGTCATGAAAGCCGGACATACGATATTTGTTGATGCGGATATCGCGTGAGTCCGGCGTTAACTCTTCAACAATTTCAGCCGCCCAACTGCCGGCTTCCAGCACAGGCGCACCGGAAAGGGGGAGAGGATCACCTAAGCCAACGCCATCGCCATAGGGGTTATAAACATGCAATAGCGCAGGGCTGAGATTGAGCTTATCGGGTCGATTACCCCAGTTAAGCCAGATCACCGGCACCTCAGCTTGACGCAATACCGGCAGCAAATGTTGTAGCGGGGCGATGGGCGCGCGTGCAGGCATGACATCAACCCCGATGTGGCCAAGCCAGCCATTGGGATGACAAAAATCGTTCTGCATATCAATCACGACGATCGCGGTGTGCTGCAAATCGAAAATCACAGACCTTTCGCCAGTGCTAAGCTCGACCGGGCGTGAAACTTGCGTTGGTCGACGTGTATCAATGAGTTCTTTTGAAACACGCCATTGGTTAAATCGGTTGCTGCCCAATACGTTTAACCCCATTTCAGGCTCCCGTCAGAATACGCAAATCTTCACTGTCTAATGTGACAGGGTCACCGCTGCGAATCAGTTCTGAAAAGCCCTCGTTTGGCGTCATGACCGTCAGCGTATACAGCTTTTCGCTTCCTGTGTTGCGAATGGCATGATCATTACCCGGGTGTAACAACAGCGAATCACCTTTCCTGATCACCAACTCGTCATCATTACAGCGCGCCACGCCTTCGCCATGAAGTACATAGAAAAACTCATGGGCGGTGGCATGTTCGTTGGGGGGCGTCGCGCCGCCGACGTTAAAGATCTCTACAACAAAGATATTCTCAATGCCATCGAGGGTTTTATCGCACAGGATGGCGAAGTAGTTGGTGCTGTCCGGGCTAATACGGAAAGCCTGAACATCTTTCAGATTATTGAAACGAAACGTTTTCATCATTATTCCTTTCGATAAGGCTGCGTCAGTGCGCCGGGTTGTAATGTGCGTCCCACGACACCTGACATCGCCAGAATCGTGAGCAGATAAGGCAGAGCGAGCAGCACCTGCGGTGGCAGCGTGTTTTCAAACAGCTGTAATGAGAGTTGCAGCGCATCAGCCGCACCAAAGATAAAGGCGGCGAGCAGGGCTTTTAGTGGGCTCCAGCGGCCAAAAATCACGATAGCAAGCGCGATAAACCCTTGACCACTGACGATATTGTCGCGAAACAGGCCAATTTGCGCGGTGACCAGATATCCACCTGCTAAACCCGCTCCGACACAGGAAAACATCACGCCCCAGGTTCGGATTTTCAGTACGTTCAGGCCGGCAGCATGCGCAGCTCGCGGGTTTTCTCCAACGGCGCGCAGCGAAAGACCAAAGCGCGTATGAAACAGGCAATAATGTGCCAATACGGCCAGAATCAGCGTGAGGTAAAGGGGCAGCGGCTGCTGGAACAGAATCGGTCCAACGACGGGAATGGATGAGAGCACCGGAATATGCCAGGGCTCCAGCATAGGAATGGTTGGCGACGAGCCATTGCCCATCACCAAGGCATAGATCCACGATGCAAGCCCGGCAGCGAGAATATTAAACACAATGCCAACCACGACCTGGCTGGCATGTGCGCGCAGATAGAGCGCGGCCAGCACGCAGCCAACGATCAAGCCACCAACGCCACCCGCGATAAAACCCAGTGCCGTAGAACCACTTTCAACCGCCATCATGTAACTGGCCAGCGCGCCAAGTAAGATGGTGCCTTCAATGCCAATATTGAGCACGCCGGAACGTTCGGAGTAGATTTCACCTAGCGCAGCAAGTAACACTGGTCCGGCAAGTCGTACCGCGGCGGCAAGCCAGCTGATAAAGAACGCGGTATCGAGATTAGCCAGCAAATTCATGATTGCTCCTCCACAAATGGACGGCTGGATCTGCGTAAACCCGGTAAGTTAATGCGGTAGTAGCGCAGCAAATCACCGGCAAGGATTAATAACACCACCAGACTTTGCAGGATTAGCACCACTGATGTCGGTAAACCGGTTTGGCGCTGCATGGCGCTGCCGCCCACTTCGAGCCCGCCGTATAAAATCGCAGTAGGGATTACCAGTAACGGATTCAGACGCGCCAGCAAAGCGACGACCACGCCGATAAAACCCACCCCTCCGGAAATGCCATCCATTAAGCGATGTTGAACGCCAAGCACCGCACACAACCCTGCAAGCGCAGCTAATCCTCCGCCGAGCAATACGGCCCCCATCTGACGACGGTTAACATCAACTCCGCTATAGCGTGCAGCACGTGGATTCAGGCCAGCGATTTTTATTTCAAAGCCCGCCGGCGTGGCGCGCAACAGCAAGAAAACAAACAGGCTAGCGACCAGAGCAATGGCGATTCCCCAATGCGCACGCATACCGTTCATCACAAAGGGTAACCAGCTATCGGCGGGCAAACGTGGCGTTTGTGGAAGGTCGCCCGGGGCACGCATCGGTCCGGAAACAAGGAATTGCACGATGAATAACGCAACGTAATTTGCCATTAATGAAATCAGGACGTCGTTGCCGCCGAATTTGACGCGAAGCGCACCGACCCATCCGGCCCAAATGGCACCCGCTAGAAACGCGGCCAGTAAAACCATCGGCCAATACAACAGAGGGGGGATGGCCCAAGGAAAACCCTGCGGTGTACCTGAAAGTGCGATCCAACTGGCTGCTGCAGCGCCCAGTAAAAAGCAACCCTCAAAGCCGATATAACCCAGTCCAGCTCGCCACACCACAATGGTCGCCAGCGCGATGAGCATGAGTGGCGTGGCCTGGACTATGCTCAGACCAAGACTGCGCAGAGAGCCGAATGCTTCATTGAACAGGAAACCATAAGCTGATAGCGGATTACCGCCGAAGGGGATAAACAACAATCCCGCGATAGCGAAAGCGGCGATAATGCCGCAGATGCTGGTCAGCATCAGCGCGCCAGTGGATTCTGCAGGGGCGAGGCGCCTCTCAAGCAGCTTCTTCACGTTCGCCTCCTTTTTGCAGATGAGCGCCCGCCATAAGCTCACCCAGTTTTTCTGCTGTTGCTTCATGAGCAGGCAGTTCGCCTGCGATTTGTCCGCTGTACATCACGGCAATGCGATCGGACAGGTTAAGAATCTCTTCCAGCTCTGCGGAAATCATCAGAATGGCGCAGCCGCGATCGCGCGCCGCAATTAACCCTTGCCACACGCTCTCAATCGCGCCGACATCCAATCCACGTGTCGGTTGTTCAACCACCAGTAAGCAGGGATCGCTCGCCACTTCACGACCGAGTATGAGCTTCTGCAAATTGCCGCCAGAGAGTTTTCCAGCTTCGAAATCCGCATCGGGTGTGCGTACAGCGAAACGTGCGATAATATCGCGGGCATGCTGGCTGATGCGCTGTCGGTCCAGCAACCAACCACCTGCCCGAGTGAAACGGTGTTGGCGGCCTAACAAGGCGTTGTCAGTGATTGATAACGCTGTGACTGAACCGACGCCACGACGATCGGCGGGGATAAATCCCATCCCTTTATGACGACGGACTGCCGGGGAATCCTCGCTGATATCGGCCCCATTTAACAAAATGCGCCCGGCCTCCAGCTTGCGCAGATTGAGTAATGCTTCAGCAAGCTCGGACTGGCCGTTACCTTCGACCCCAGCAATACCCAGAATTTCACCGGCTGCAACCTGCAAAGAAACGCGCCAGATTTTTTGCTGACCGCTGGCATCCCGGACCGCAATATTGTCGACATGCAATACCGTTTTACCCGGCTGACAGGGGGATTTCTCCACGCGAAGTACCACATCACGGCCCACCATGCGGCGGGCCAAATCGCGCTCTGAAGTGTCATTGATATCGACCGAATCGATCATCCTGCCGCCGCGCATCACCGAAACATGATGGGCGATAGCCATGATTTCATACAATTTATGTGTCACGATCACGACGGAACGCCCTTCAGCGCACAGTGATTTTAACGTGGCAAACAGGCCTTCTTTTTCTTGTGGCGTAAGCACTGCAGTGGGTTCATCAAGAATCAGTACCTGGGCGTCGCGGTACAATAATTTGAGGATCTCAACGCGCTGTTGCACGCCAATGGGCAAATGTTGCACCTTCGCCCAGGGATCAATCGCCAGACCGTGCTTGTCAGAGAGCGCCTGTAACCGTTGCGCAGCTGCCTGCAGATTAAGCACGCCACTGCGGTTCTCTTTCAGCCCCAGCACCACGTTCTCGACCACGGTCATTGGCTGTACCAGCATGAATTCCTGGTGAACCATCCCGATGCCGCAGTGGATGGCATCACTCGGATCGCGAAAACGCCGGGGTAATCCATCCACGACAATCTCGCCCTCATCTGCCTGATACAGGCCATACAGAATCTGCATCAAGGTGCTTTTACCTGCACCGTTTTCTCCCAGCAAGGCGTGGATTTCACCGGCTTTTATGCTGAGTGAAACGCCATCGTTGGCCACGACGCGAGCAAAGCGTTTGGTGATGTGATTGAGTGCCACGCGAACAGGTGCTGTTGCTGTCATAACAAGTTCCCGCCGGTTAAACAGTTGGTTTCAACGCGCCACTGTCGAGCTGCTGCCAAATGGTCTGGAATTTAGCCCATGCATCCGCGCTGACGAGTTTGCTGTTGTACTGTTCATTGCCGCTGACCACCGACCAGGCTTTACCCACCGTTGGATGCCATTCATCACCCCCTTTGAAGGTTTTATTGGCGACTGACTCTCCGACTTGTTCAACCATCCAGTCGAGGTTCTGACGGAAGCTGCACGCGACATAATCTGGTGCGACATCACGCTGATCGACATAACAACCGATGGCCTTCACTTTACCCGCGGCAGCGCCTTGCATTGCGCCTAAGCCGGTCACATCAGCGGCATGCCAAATGACATCTGCTCCATTGCCAATCATGGTGGTGGCCGCTTCACGTCCTTTAGCGGCGTTGTCATAATCGCCAGTGACCACACCCATACCTTTGATGCCGGGGCGGGTCTTTTCTGCAGCCTGAATGAAGGCCCGCATCATGGCTTGCTGAGTGGGGTTATCGCCTCCGCCAACAAAACCTACGGCTTTGCCTTTATCGGAGATCAGTGCCGCCAGTGCCCCTGCAGCATAGGCGCCTTGTAAATACGCGAGGTTGACGTATTCAACGTTACCAGGTGATTTCTCACCAGGTTTGAACGTTGAGGCGAAGAAGTAGGTTTCTGGGTATTCCGGCGCAATTTCGGCAAATGCGGAACCGTATTCGAAGCTGTGACCAATGATCAGGGTGTAACCATCGTCAGCGTAACCTCGGATCGCTTGTTCCATTTGAGCTTGCGGTACGCTTTCACTGTAGGCGACGCTAAAACCGGCCTTTTTCAGGCTCTGTAATCCAGCAAATGCCAGTGAACTCCAGCCACCATCGGCAACAGAGCCTGGCAGCAGCAGGGCAATTTTTATGGTGTTATTCGCTGCCATTGCGCTGCGCGACAGCATGGGCGCCAGAGCCGGTAACAACAGCGCGCCAGCCACTAATTTCGCAAATTTTCTGCGGGATACGTCTGCCATCATGTGTTCTCCTGGTGTGGTTTTGTTGTATTAATCACCGGAAGAGCATTATCTTAAAAGCATCATTTTTCGCACTTACTGATGCCTTAAAGGCAACGCAGAGGAAGGCATGCTTCAGCACCGTTTGTTTATCTATATCGACCAAATAGCGCGCAGTGGTTCGATTCGCAAAGCCGCTGAGCGTTTACATATTTCGGCCTCAGCCATCAATCGCCAACTGATTGCGCTGGAAGAAGAGCTAGGCACACCCTTGTTCCAGAGACTGCCACGTAAGATGGTGCTAACCGCAGCGGGCGAAGCCTTGATTCATCACGTGCGTCAGAGTTTTAAAGAAATTGAAATAGCGCAGATGAAGATTGAGGAATTGAAAGGACTGCGGCGCGGTGAAGTCACAGTAGCAATGATGAGCGGGCTGGCCGCCAACCTCATCCCCCTTACGGCGGCGGAGTTTCGCCGTGCTAATCCACGAGTGAAATTGCATCTTCAACAACTCACCACGGGTGAAAACATCACCAATGCAGTAGCAAGCGGTGAAGCAGATTTGGGGATTGGGTTTGATTTTGAACTGCAGCCTGTGCATCGAAAACTTGCCAGTGTACCGGTGCGACTGGGGGCCGTGGTGGGCACAGGTCATCCGCTGGCTGAAAAAGCCAGCCTGCGTCTTAGTGACTGTCTGCCCTATCCCGTGGTGATTGCTGATAAATCTATGGTCATCAGGCCATACTTAAATGAGGTTTTCGCGCGAGCATCGATCAATCTGCAAACAGTCATCGAAACTAATTCCATTGAGGTGATGCGCCAGTCAGCGATGATGGACCAGACGCTGACTTTCCTGACACCGATTGATATCGAATCAGACCAACGAAGCGGGCGATTGATCTATATCCCGGTCCGTGAGCTTGCGCAGCATACACAGACGCTGATGTTGATTGGTCACGATCGCGGAACAAGCGCTATTGGTAGCGTATTTGCGGAGACACTAAAAGGTATGATGTCGACGTTGCGTTAGCGTTGAGGGCATCCGTCTGGTT
>NZ_CAJCKS010000135.1:0-13348 GCF_903970985.1 Pantoea sp. ME81
CTTCATCCAGTGATAAGGGCTCAATCAATGGGGTGTAGCGTGCGAAAATATCGCGTATCTGGCGTGACGCCTCTTTATAGGCATCGAAGCGTCCAGGCAGTAACTTCAGATGCGGGCAGAGCTTGAGCGCCATTGCCGTCGGCATCGCGCTGCGCACGCCATATTTGCGCGCGGGATAGTTGGCGGTGCTGATGACGCCACGCTGCACACGGCTGCCGCCAATGGCGATAGGTATATCCGTTAATGAAGGATCGTCGCGCATTTCAACGGCCGCGAAAAAGCAGTCCATATCGACATGAATGATTTTGCGCATACGCCCTCCGAATACTGGATAAGTATACAGCAGTAAAAAACTTCGGCAATATTTGTTGAGCGATGAATTAAAGTTTACAAAATTCTGGTCGTAATCCCTTTAGGATTGCACCATTTTCACGGAGACTGTCTTGATTAAACCTCAGACAATGTTAATGTTGCGCTGCGGTAGCGGATATTTCCGATAATGCAATACCAAGACGCTCAGCGTCATCGTCTCTCTTCACTTCAAGGTACACACAGAATGGGCAGAATCGCATTGTGGCTTGCGATGATTCTTATGCCAGTCCTTAGCTGGGCCATTTCGCCAGAGCCAACGCAACTGTCGGCACCGGTGAGCAAAGAGTTAAAGAAACAATTACTTGGCACTCCTGTTTTTATTCAGATCTTCAAGGAAGAGCGTACGCTGGAACTGTACGGCAAAATCGGTAATGAATATCGTCTGCTGGACAGCTATCGCATTTGTAATTTCTCTGGCGGATTAGGGCCTAAGCGTCGTCAGGGCGATTTTAAAAGTCCGGAAGGGTTTTATAACGTTAAGCTGAACCAGTTAAAACCGGACAGCCGTTTCTACCGCGCGATTAATACCGGCTTCCCGAATCAATACGATCGTGATAAAGGCTATGACGGTAACTATTTGATGATTCACGGTGATTGCGTCTCAATTGGCTGCTACGCCATGACCAACGCATCAATGGACGAGATCTTTACCTACGTCAACGCTGCGCTGCGCAACGGTCAGCAGGATGTACAGATCAATATCTATCCGTTCCATATGACCGATAGCAACATGCAGCGTCATCGCTACTCAACGTACATCAACTTCTGGCGTGAACTGCAGCCGGGTTATGCGTACTTTGAGAAGTACCACATACCGCCAACGGTTAATGTGACGACGACGGGTCAATATGCGGTGAACAGCACGCCGGTGATTTCTACACCGGATGCTGCTTCGAAGTCATTCCTGGCGCTCACCCAGGCAAAATAATGCCCACTCGCCTGGCACTATTCGGTGCCAGGTTTCATTTCCTGTCAGCGGCTGTGTCGCAATCACCGTCACAACGTCCTTCGGCGTTGTTTGCTGCATAAAATCAATTTCTACATCCTGATCGAGCAATTTGGCTTTGCCAAAAGGCGCACGACGAGTGATCCAATACAGATTGGTCGAGCAGAACGCCATCAGATATCGACCGTCCGACAGCAGCATGTTAAACACGCCCTTCTCGCGCATCTCAGCCGCCAGCTCAGCAATGTAGCGAAATACCGCCGGCCAGTTGCCCGGAGTGCGCGGATAACGCTCAGACAGCTTATGCAGGATCCAGCAAAACGCTTTCTCACTGTCCGTTTCGCCAACGGGGCGGAAAGTCCCGGTTTCCAGCTGTTTGTAGCCTTTCAGCTGCCCGTTGTGCGCGTAGGTCCAGTTACGTCCCCACAGCTCACGGGTAAACGGATGAGTGTTTTCCAGCGACACTTCACCACGATTCGCCTGGCGGATATGAGCGACCACGGAATGTGATTTGATCGGGTATTCCTGCACCAAACGGGCGATCGGTGAGTTAAAGCTGGGCTGAGGATCTTTGAATGTGCGGCACCCTTTTCCTTCATAGAAAGTGATGCCCCAGCCATCTTTATGTGGCCCGGTTCCGCCGCCACGCTGCACCAGACCGGTAAAACTGAAACAGATGTCCGTGGGGACATTGGCGCTCATCCCGAGCAATTCGCACATAGCAACCGCCTTAAGTCAGCACTCCCGCGTGAGCAGGAGTGACGCGTCATTACTTAACCATCTCTTTTTCGATCAGCAGCATCAGGATATGAATCACTTTAATGTGAATCTCCTGAATGCGGTCAGCGTAGCCAAAATGCGGTACGCGAATTTCGATGTCCGCTGTGCCTGCCATTTTGCCGCCATCTTTACCGGTCAGGGTAATCACTTTCATCCCTTTGGCGCGTGCCGCTTCGACCGCTTTGATGATGTTCGCCGAGTTACCTGAAGTGGACAGGCCCAGCAGCACGTCGCCTTCACGGCCTACGGCTTCGATATAGCGCGAGAACACATGGTCATAACCAAAATCGTTGCTGACGCAGGAAAGGTGGCTTACATCAGAGATGGCAATCGCCGGGTAGCCAGGACGATTTTCACGGTAGCGCCCCGTCAGCTCTTCAGCAAAGTGCATCGCATCACAGTGAGAACCACCGTTGCCACAGGAGAGCACTTTGCCCCCTGCTTTGAAGCTGTCTGCCAGCAAGACTGCCGCGCGCTGAATCGCGTGAATGTTCGCTTCGTCACTCAGGAATTGATTAAGCGTATCGGCTGCTTCATTAAGTTCTGAGCGAATAATGTCCTGATACATAGGGATGTCCTTTAGAGGAAAGATTTACTCTGCAAGTTTAACGGAATGGGACAAAGCCGCAAAGCGCCTGCATCGGGGAAAAAGGCCCAGGCTTTGCCATTCCTGCTCTGTTGGTGTCCAGAGAGTGCGATTTTGTGAGTTCTGTTGTAATTGCGATGTAAACAGATTGCTAAAAAGCGGTCACTGCTCTAAACCTTACCTTATAACAGGTCAGACCTCTTACAACTTACGGAGCGGTTCATTATGTTGCTTGCCTCGATTGTCGCGACGCTGATTGTCATTAGCGCCCTCTTTTACCATCAAGTTTCGCTGCGGCTCAGCAGCGTAATCCTGTTGCTATGGACCGCCGGGCTGGCTGCTGCAGGCCTGTGGACGCCGTGGCTGCTGCTGCCACTGGCAATTATCCTGCTGCCCTTCAATCTGCCGGCCATGCGTCGCAGTATGTTCTCCAAACCTGCGCTGCACAGCTTCCAGAAAGTGATGCCGCCGATGTCGCGTACGGAAAAGGAAGCGATTGATGCCGGTACGACCTGGTGGGAAGGCGATCTGTTTCGTGGCAAGCCAGACTGGCAGAAACTGCACAACTATCCGCAGCCACGTCTGACGGAAGAGGAACAAGCCTTCCTTGAGGGGCCGGTCGAAGAAGCCTGTCGTATGGCGAATGATTTCCAGATCACTCACGAACTGGCCGATCTTCCGCCGGAACTGTGGGCGTATCTCAAGCAGCATCGCTTCTTCGCCATGATCATTAAGAAAGAGTATGGCGGCCTCGAATTCTCCGCCTATGCTCAGGCGCGCGTGTTGCAAAAACTGGCGGGCGTTTCCGGGATCCTGGCGATCACCGTGGGTGTACCTAACTCACTCGGCCCAGGCGAACTGTTGCAACATTACGGCACCGATGAGCAGAAAGATCACTATTTACCACGTCTGGCACGCGGCGATGAAATTCCGTGCTTCGCGCTGACCAGCCCGGAAGCGGGTTCGGATGCGGGTGCCATTCCGGATACTGGCGTGGTGTGCATGGGCGAATGGCAAGGCCAGCAAGTGCTGGGCATGCGCCTGACATGGAACAAGCGTTACATTACGCTGGCACCGATTGCTACCGTGCTTGGCCTGGCCTTTAAACTCTCCGATCCCGATCATCTGCTGGGTGAGACTGAAGAGCTGGGCATTACCTGCGCCCTAATCCCGACGCAAACGCCGGGCGTAGAGATTGGCCATCGCCACTTCCCGCTTAACGTGCCGTTCCAGAACGGTCCAACACGCGGTAAAGATATTTTCGTGCCGATCGATTTCATCATCGGTGGCCCGTCGATGGCCGGTCAGGGCTGGCGTATGCTGGTTGAATGTCTGTCAGTCGGTCGCGGTATCACCTTGCCTTCCAACTCGACCGGTAGTCTGAAAAGCATTGCGCTGGCAACCGGAGCTTATGCGCATATCCGTCGTCAGTTCAAAGTCTCTATCGGTAAAATGGAAGGCATCGAGGAACCGCTGGCACGCATTGCCGGTAACGCCTACGTGATGGATGCAGCGGCTACACTTATCACTAGCGGCATTATGCTGGGTGAAAAACCGGCGGTGCTGTCGGCGATTGTGAAATATCACTGCACCCACCGCGGCCAGCGCGCCATTATCGATGCGATGGATATCGCCGGCGGTAAAGGCATTATGCTGGGCGACAACAACTTCCTGGCGCGAGCTTATCAGGGCGCACCGATTGCGATTACCGTGGAAGGCGCCAATATCCTGACGCGCAGCATGATCATCTTTGGCCAGGGCGCGATTCGCTGCCATCCATGGGTGCTGGAAGAGATGAACGCTGCGGCTAAAAACGATCTGGTGGCCTTTGACCGTGCCTTGTTCAGCCATATTGGCCATGTCGGTAGCAACAAAGTGCGCAGTCTGTGGCTCGGTTTAACCGGAGGCCGCACCAGCGCGTCGCCAACCCGCGACGTGACCCGCCGCTACTATCAGCAGCTCAATCGCCTGAGCGCCAACCTGGCACTGCTGTCAGATGTGTCGATGGCGGTGTTAGGCGGCAGCCTGAAACGTCGTGAACGTATCTCAGCACGTCTGGGGGATGTGCTGAGCCAGATGTATCTCGCCTCTGCCACCCTGAAACGCTTTGACGACGAAGGCCGCAATGAAGCCGATCTGCCGCTGGTGCACTGGGGCGTACAGGATGCGCTGCATCAGGCTGAGGTGGCGATGGATGACCTGCTGCGTAACTTCCCTAATCGCCTGGTGGCAGGCGCGCTGCGCATCGTGATTTTCGCCGGTGGCAAACACTGCCCGGCACCGTCTGACAAACTGGACCACAAGCTGGCGAAGCTGTTGCAACTGCCGTCAGCCACCCGTACGCGTCTGGGCCGTGGCATGTACCTGACGCCAAGCGAACACAATCCAGCAGGCCAACTGGAGCAGGCGCTGCAGGATGTGATGGCAGCGGAAGTGATTCATGAACGTCTTTGCCAGCAGCAGAAAAAACATCTGTCGTTTACCCGTCTGGATGCGCTGGCACAGCGTGCGTTGAAAGAGGGCTGGATTGATGAGAGCGAAGCCAAAGTGCTGACGCGCGCTGAAGCCAGCCGTCTCAAAGCCATCAACGTCGATGAGTTTGTGCCGGAGGCACTGGCCTCACCGAAGCCGCAGGATAAAGGCGCCACACGCGCCAGTGAAGCGGCATAAAACGAAAAAGCCTCCTGACGGAGGCTTTTTTAATGGGGCCAGGCATAACTTATCCCGCATACATACAGCGGTTTCGCTGCCAAAGCGGGCAGTGAATGGCGCAGTTATAAGATTGAAGCCTGACTTACCCCGCCTGACGAATGCGCGCAATCAGCGCATCGACATCCGCAATATGATCTGCCGCGAGAATCAACGTACGGCCCAGCGTGATGCAACTGCGAATACATTCTGTCCGCATGGTATCATCGGCGATCTGTTTGAAGTCGGCCACGTGAGACATGCCCACGGTGCGACGAATCAGTTCCGTGCCGCAATAACCAATGGTGTCGCTCCATACTTTGCGCAGGAAGGCTTCCGCATAGCCCGGATACGCCAGCGCCACATCAGAAGTGTTGGCGTGTGCCAGTTCTAGGAAGCGGCTGGAGAACTGCGTCCAGACCTCATGCGCATCGCTCAGACGACGCTCGCGCCCTTCTGCCGCTTCACGCGGGGCCAGCAGGCCCGGCAGGCAGCAGTAGTTAATCAGCAGATTGCCAATCGCGCTGCCAACATCAAAGCCTATCGGACCGAAATAGCCAAACTCCGCATCGATCACCTTCAGGCTACCATCGGCCACGAAGATTGAGCCGCTGTGCACATCGCCGTGCAGCAGCGCTTCGGCATCCGCAAAGAAGCGGTGCTTCAGCCCGGCCACCGCGATTTTCAGCGCATCGTCAGTGCGCAGGCTGACCACCAGCGGCTCCAGTGCCGCCGGGTATTTATTACGCTCGTGATCGATAAAGGGATCGTTGAAGAACAGGTCTTCGGTGATTTCGCACATTTCCGGGTTAATGAAACGCGCGACTTCGGCCTTTTTCTTGTGCGGATGCAGGAAAAAATCAGAAGTATGGAACAGCGTCTGCGCCAGATATTCGCCCAGCTGACGACCCGCTTCAGGGTAGTAAGCTCCTTGCACCAGCTCGCCGCGCCAGATGCGATGGCTGGAGAGATCTTCCATCACCATCACCGCCAGTTCGGCATCGTAATGGGTGACGTTAACCGTGTGCTCTGGGCAATGTTTATAGTGTTCAACCAGCGTCTGTGCTTCGAGGCGCGCGCGATCCAACGTTAACGGCCAGGACTCACCCACGCAACGCACATAGGGCAGTGCCTGTTTCACCACCACACGGCTCTGTCCCAGGTTATCGAAAATCTTGAACACCAGGTTGAGATTACCATCGCCGATCTCTTCTGCGCTGACCAGCGCTGACGGATCGTCCACACCGCCAAATTTTTTAGCATATTCCACCGCATCAGCAGCGGTGAAGGTACGGTATTGCGACATTGCCTGTTCCTCGACATTCGATAGTAATAAGCCGTTTGGACGTCTATACATCCGTCACGCATGTTGGCACAATAGCCGCTATTAACGCAACAGGGATTTCACACCATGCAAACACTTCGTACCACCAGTCTTGAGGTCCGCGATAATCAACTGTGGATCCTCGACCAGCAAGCGCTACCACAACAACAAAACTGGCTGCCTGCGCACACTGTGACGCAGTTGGTTGATCATATCCATGCGCTACGCGTGCGCGGCGCCCCGCTGATTGGCCTTTCAGCCAGCTTGCTGCTGGCGCTGTTGGGCGAGCAAGGTGTCGCCCGCGCGGCATTGGCGGAAGCGCTGGAGGTGTTGCGTGCGTCACGCCCGACTGCCGTCAACCTGATGAACAATCTGGATCGTATGAAGATTGCGCTGGCGGAGAGCGATCACGTAAACGCCCTGAGCGCCGAAGCGCTGCGCCTGGTGGCAGAAGATAAGCAGCTGTGTGACAACATTGCCCGCGCCGGCAGCGCGCTGGTCAAGCCGGGCAGCCAGCTGCTGACGCACTGTAATACCGGTGGTCTTGCCACCGCTGGCGTGGGTACCGCACTGGGCGTGATTGCGCATGCCCATCAGCGAGGTTTAGTCAAAAGCGTCTGGGTGGACGAGACGCGACCACTGCTGCAGGGCGGTCGTTTAACCGCGTGGGAGCTGGGCGAGCTGCACATTCCCTACCAGCTGATCACCGATTCGATGGCTGCAAGTTTAATGGCGCGCGGCGTGGTCGATGCGATCTGGGTCGGCGCAGACCGCATTGCCGCTAACGGCGACGTGGCGAACAAAATCGGCACCTACAGCCTGGCGGTACTGGCGCACTATCACGGCATTCCGTTCTATGTGGCGGCGCCGCACACCACGCTGGATCGTCAATGCCCGAACGGCGATGCTATCCCGATTGAGCAGCGCGCCGCCAGCGAAGTCACCGGCGTGTCAGGCAGTTTTGGTAGTGTGCAGTGGGCACCGGAGAATGCGGTGGTCTACAACCCGGCGTTTGATGTCACGCCAGCTGCACTGATTAGCGGCTGGGTGTTGGATACTGGCGTCGTGACGCCAGAGCAGGTTAAGGAAGGGATTTTTCAGCCTTAAGGGTGCACCAGATGGCGTATCCTGTGTTGACGGTGCGCCAGAAATGAAAAAGTCGCCATAAATGGCGACCTTATGATGACGAGCCCTATGTTGTCAGATGCACCCTGAAGAGTGCCCCTTCAATGGCTGATTCCATTTATTCGTATGCAGGTTTAAGCGCACAGCGCGTTATGCCAGACGAGGGTAAGCATCCGCAATCTTGTCGCCAGTAAAGTTGGCGATCCAGCCTTCCTGATTATCGAAAATACGAATCGCGGTAAAGTGCGGCTCAGAACCCATATCAAACCAGTGCGCCGTGCCCTCAGGTACTGAAATCAGATCGTTCTTCTCACACAGGATCTGGTACACCTCACTGCCAATATGCAGGCAAAACAGTCCAGACCCTTCGACGAAGAAACGCACTTCATCTTCGCTGTGCGTGTGTTCATTGAGGAATTTTTCACGCAGCGTCGTTTTGTTCGGGTTGTCTGCACGCATACTCAGCACATCCCAACTCTGATAGCCCTTCTCTGCCACCAGACGGTCAATTGCGTGCTGATAGGCTTTGATCACCGTTTCAGCGTCAGGGTCGTTACCCAGATCGCGATCCGCTTCCCAACGCTCAAAGCGGACGTTTTTGGCGTTCAGGCGCTCGCGAATCGCCTCGGCATCGGTACTGTGCCACAGTGGCTGGCTGGATTCGGTATCGCTAAAAATTGTCAGTGCACTCATGTTAAATCGACTCCGGATTAATCTGCGAAAAATCGTTTACCTGGTGATGGCGACTGGCGTTATCGGCCTCGCCACGAATTAACTGCAATGTGTGCCAGCCTGCTTGTGCCGCGGCATCCAGTTCCTGATGGATATCTGACAGGAACAGCAACGAAGAGGGTGCCAGGCCAATGTGTTCGGCGATGTTGTGATACGACTGGGTTTCACGCTTGGCGCCAACCGCTGTATCAAAATAGCCGCTAAACAGCGAGGTTAAATCACCTTCATCGCTGTAGCCAAATAACAGTTTCTGCGCAGGCACCGATCCCGAGGAATAAACATACAGGGCAATCCCTTGTTGCTGCCAGCGTTCAAAGGCGGGCAGCACATCGGGATAAAGGTGGCCGGTGAACTGACCTTCAACATAACCCGCACGCCAGATCATCCCTTGCAGCGCTTTCAACCCCGGCGATTTGCGATCTTCATCGATAAAACCGATCAGCGTGGCGATGAGGTCATCCAGCGATGCTTGTGGCGCCGCTGACTCTTCACGCACTGCGTTTAGCGCCGCAACCACCTTCTCATCCATTTGGTTATCCCGCACGAAGGCTGCCAGATGCTGACGTGCATAAGGAAACAGGACATTGTGCACAAACTGGATATCACTGGTGGTGCCTTCAATATCAGTAACAATCGCGCGAATCATTGGGTCTCCAGCAGTCGACGTTGCAGTTCACATTCAAACAGGAATTCCAGCCCTTCCAGGTGGCGGCGCGCTTCGTTGACGTCTTTGCCCCAGCAGGTTAAGCCATGACCACGTAACAGGAAGCCGTACCGCAACGGCGTGTCCGCCGCAAAAGCTTCAATGCGCTGCGCCAGTGCCTCAATATCCTGGTCGTTATCAAACAGCGGAATCGCAACGGTATTGAGATGCGTGTCCTGACCCGCGAGGGTTTTCTGCATCTCGTAGCCGCTCAGCAGTAATGCACTGCCCTTCTCTATACGCGACAGTACGGTGGAATTCACCGTATGGGTATGCAGTACAGCCCCGGCCTGTGGGAACAAGCGATAAATTAGGGTATGCAACCCGGTTTCCGCCGACGGTTTACGTCCCGAAGGGACACTGTTTGTCGCGATCTCCACCTGAATAAAGTCATCACGCGTCAAACTGCCTTTATCTTTACCTGATGCGCTTAGCAGGCAATATTCGGCATCCTGGCGCACCGACATGTTTCCGCCCGTCGCGGGTGCCCAGCCTTTTGCGCCAATCCAGTGGCAGGCGGCCACTAAATGTTCCAGTGGGAGAAAATCCGTCATAGTGAAGGTGAGGCTCCGCAGTTGTTTTAGACGTCTAAGCGTCTCGATTGCCAAATATTAGCATCCTGTGTAGAGTGGCAGCAACACAGGGTTTCTCCGCATCGACATTCGCGCTTAAGGCCACTAAATAATGACGCAGCTCAACCTGACTCCCGAGAGCAAATTACCGGCGCTCGGCACCACGATTTTCACGCAAATGAGCGCCCTTGCCGCGCAGTTCAACGCCATCAATTTATCACAGGGTTTTCCGGATTTTGACGGCCCGCAATATTTACAGGATCGTCTGGCCTATCATGTGAGCCAGGGCGCAAACCAATATGCGCCGATGATCGGTGTGTTACCCCTGCGTGAAGCGATTGCCGATAAAACGGCTGAGCTTTACGGTCACACGCCCGATGTTAACAACGATATCACCGTGACCGCGGGCGCGACCGAGGCACTGTATGCCGCGATTACGGCGCTGGTGCGTCCGGGCGATGAAGTGATCTGCTTCGATCCCAGCTACGACAGTTACGCGCCTGCTGTTCAACTGGCCGGCGGCGTGCTGAAACGCATTGCATTGCAGCCACCGGGATTCCGCGTTGACTGGAGTGAATTCCGCAGCTTGCTGAGCGCGAAAACCCGTTTAGTCATTCTGAATACGCCGCACAACCCTTCTGCGACCGTGTGGCGAAAAAGCGATTATGCCGAGTTATGGCAGGCGATCGCTGAGCAGGAAATCTATGTGCTGAGCGATGAAGTCTACGAACACATCTGTTTTGATGCAGAGGGCCACGCCAGCGTGTTAGCGCATGCCGAGTTACGCCAGCGTGCCGTTGCCGTCTCTTCGTTTGGCAAAACCTTCCATATGACCGGATGGAAAGTGGGCTACTGTGTTGCACCAGCAGCGATCAGCGCCGAAATCCGTAAAGTACACCAGTATCTGACGTTTTCGGTTAATACCCCGGCGCAGCTGGCGATTGCCGATATGCTGCGTCAGGAGCCGGAACACTATCGTGACCTGCCGGCCTTCTATCGTGAACGCCGCGATTGCCTGGTTGATGCATTGTCGGGTAGCCGCTTCAAGGTGTTGCCGTGCGAAGGCACTTACTTTGTGCTGCTGGATTACAGCGCCATTTCCGATCTGGATGACGTCAGTTTCTGTCAGTGGCTAACCAAAGAAGTGGGCGTGGCAGCCATTCCGCTGTCGGTATTCTGTGCCGATCCGTTCCCGCACAAGCTGATTCGCCTGTGCTTTGCCAAACAACCCGCGACACTTATCGCCGCTGCGGAGCGCTTATGTCAGCTTTAAAAATTACCGTTCTGCAGGAAACCCTGAGCTGGATGGACGGCGAAGCCAACCTGCATCACTTCGATGGCGTATTGAAAGGCATTGAAGGTCGCGATCTGATTCTGCTGCCCGAAATGTTCACCACGGGTTTTGCCATGGAAGCAGCAGAGAGTTCGCTGCCGCAGCAACAGGTCATTGAATGGCTGCACAGCCATGCGAAAACCAGCAATGCGCTGGTCGGTGGCAGCGCAGCCATCCAGACCGAAAAAGGCGCCGTGAACCGTTTTCTGCTGGTTGAACCGAATGGCACCGTGCACCAATACGACAAACGTCATCTGTTCCGCATGGCCAATGAACATCAGCATTACGTTGCGGGTGATACGCGAGAAGTGTTCACCTGGCGCGGCTGGCGTATTCTGCCGCAGATTTGTTACGACCTGCGTTTCCCGGTGTTCTCACGCAATCACAATGATTACGATCTGGCGCTGTACGTTGCCAACTGGCCAGCACCACGTGCGCTGCACTGGCAGTCTTTGCTGATGGCCCGTGCGATTGAAAATCAGGCGTACGTTGCCGGTTGTAACCGTGTCGGCAGCGATGGCAACAGCCATCAGTACAGTGGAGACAGCCGGATTATTTCGCCATTGGGCGAGATTCTGGCCGCAGGCGAGCCTTTCGCCCGCGCCCGTCTCGATGCGGAATTGTCGCTGGACGATCTGCAAGCCTATCGCGAACGCTTCCCGGCGTGGCGAGATGCCGATGGCTATACATTGAAGTAAACGCCTTGCCGCGTCTTTCTGGCGCGGCTTCCTCTCTTTTTTAATTTTTGTTTCCACATTGGAAACACCCCTAACTTCGGCTACAATGTTTCCATGTTGGAACATGCCGAGGGAATGATGCACGTTATTTCAAGGAAGATGTTTGCTGAGGCTGCATTGCGTTTTCCCAATGATGCAGCAGCACTGGACGCCACTTACCGGACTTTACATGGCAGAGATTTTGCCGATCCTGAAGCGCTTAAAGATTTCTTTCCAAGCCTGGACCGAATGAAATATCGGGCGAAATGGTGGGTAATCAATGTTGGCGGTAACAATCTCAGGTTGATGTTTTTCGCCGATTTCATCGCTGGACGTATTTTCATTAAGCACATCAGTACTCATGCTGAATACGACAAATTAGTTACGTTCTATCGGGAGAACAAAGAATGATCGCCGAAGCTATTCAGGCCTCAGATAACCTGATTAAAGCCGTCCCCCTGCTTGGCGGTAGTCAATCGAAAGCAGATTATGAGCAAGCGCTAGAGCTGGTTGAGTATTTGGTTGAGCATCAGCCTTCTCATCCTCTGATTGATATGCTTGCTGATAAAGTCGCGAAATACGAAGAGCACGCGCCGGAATTTTCAGCCTTCAATGCACGCATTAAGACTCTGCCAGGTGGAGTCGCGCTGCTACGAGTTTTGATGGATCAACACGATTTGAACCAATCATCTTTCACTCAGGAAATTGGTCAGCGTTCGTATGTTAGCCGGATTTTGAAAGGTGAACGTAAGTTAACGGATAAGCATAAAGCTGCGCTGGCAAAACGTTTTAACGTGCCGTTTGAGGCATTCCGCGAAGATTAAACAGAAAAAAGCCGCAGCGTGTCACCGCTGCGGCTTTAGTGTGATTACAGATCGAAGCGATCCAGATTCATCACTTTGGTCCAGGCTGCCACGAAGTCATTGACGAACTTCTGTTTGGCATCGCCGCTGGCGTAGACTTCGGCCAGTGCGCGCAGGATAGCGTTGGAACCAAATACCAGATCGGCACGCGTGGCGCTGTACTTCACTTCACCGCTGGCACGATCGCGGCCTTCGAACAGCTCGGCGCTCTCATCGGTAGCGCGCCATGCGGTGCGCATATCCAGCAGATTGACGAAGAAGTCATTGCTCAGTACGCCGACACGATCGGTGAACACACCGTGCTGACTACCATCGAAGTTGGTGCCCAGCACACGCAGACCACCCAACAGCACGGTTAATTCCGGTGCACTCAGCGTCAGCTGTTGTGCTTTATCCAGCAGCAGGGTTTCGGTGGATGAGCCACCTGCGATACGACGATAGTTACGGAAACCATCAGCCAGAGGTTGCAGCACGTCAAATGACTCTACCTCAGTTTGATCCTGACGCGCATCCACACGGCCCGGTGTAAACGGCACTTGCACCGCCACGCCCGCCGCCGCGGCACCCATTTCAATACCCACGCCGCCGGCCAGCACGCTCACATCCGC
>NZ_CAJCKS010000136.1:0-13083 GCF_903970985.1 Pantoea sp. ME81
GATATTGATCGATTCGGCGATGCGCTTCAGGCACGCCTCTTCTTCAATCTGCTTCAGGTGACTGCCAGGGTGGAAATTCAGCAACGTTAGCCCCAACTGCTCGGCGCGCTGCATCTCATCCAGAAACGCCTCTCGGGATTTCTCCAGCGCATCCATCACCGGATGGCCAAGGTTAATCAGGTAGCTGTCATGCGGCAAAATCTGCGCGGAAGTGAAGTTGTATTTCTCACAGGCGGTTTTGAAGGCATCAATCACTTCACCTGAAAGCGGGGCGGCTTTCCACTGGCGCTGATTTTTGGTGAACAGCGCAAAGGCTGTGGCTTCGAGTTCGTGGGCACGGATAACTGCCTGGTCTACGCCGCCTGATGCACTGACGTGTGCGCCGATATATTTCATGCCGCTCTCCTGGTTGGCGATTGCTGCTGCAAAGGGCACATCATAGCGGATGCGCTACCGCCATGAAATGTTGCATCGCTCGTGGGGAGAAAAACGGCACGGGTAAACACTTATCCAAAATATGAACACACCTACCAAAGTTAGCAGGTGCGTTTTTTTTCTGGTTAACTATAGTTTAACAAATTAGAAACTTTTAACTATAACCATGAAAACAGCTTATAGAAGTACTTTGGATACCGCTTTACAGCATGAAAAATTCAACGTAATACATAAATTAACTTTAGGTAAAACCAATGCAGTGACCCTTTTTTATAATGGTCATGGCGCTGTCGGCTTCACGCTCGCCGTGCCCGATAGCGACAACTCGCTGGTCCATTTTTATCGTTATGGGGTCAATAACAGCGATCCAAAAAAGTTGTATCGCTCTGAATGCCTCTATTCCCGCCGGGAAAACTTTGGCTATCAGGACTGGTTGATTCGCACCATTACCGATGAGTTCACGGCCTGTGACACAGAACTGGAAGAACTGATCGGTATGAAAGCCTGACACACACTCCGCCGCCAATCTCCTGGCGGCTGCTTGCCTGCGCATATACCTGACTGGTTTAAAAGTTAAATTGGTAATATATTGTCCATTGACCAGTATAACTAATAAGGAAGAGTCGGGATGTTGAAGCGCTTGCGCCGCTGGGCACGCTTAATTAAACGCGATGTGCTCACGCTGTGGTTTGCCTGCCGCGATCCGCGTACCCCCTGGTGGTTTAAGCTGTTAGCATTTGGCATTGTCGCCTATGCACTCAGCCCCATCGATCTCATTCCTGATTTCATTCCCATTATCGGCTTACTCGACGACGCCATTATCGTCCCGCTGGGTGTGATCATCCTGCTGCGTTTGCTTCCGCGTGAAATTCGCATCAGCAGCGCAGAACGGGCTGATGTCCAGCGGGCACGCGGCAAAAAGATTGTCAGCTGGGCAGGATTCTTCCTGACGGTGATCGTCTGGTTAGCGGTGGTGGCTTATCTTGTGAAGCGTTACGCAATGTGAGGAGGGCGCATGCATATCACGCTGCGTCAGATTGAAGTCTTTACCGAAGTGTTGAAAAGCGGTTCAACCACCCAGGCCTCGCAGGTACTGGCACTGTCGCAGTCTGCGGTCAGTGCGGCGTTGGCGGATTTGGAAAACCAGCTCGGGGTGCAACTGTTTGATCGTGTCGGCAAACGTCTGGCCCTGAACGAGCATGGTCGTTTGCTCTATCCACGCGCGGTCGGATTGCTGGAACAGGCCGGTGAGATTGAACAGCTGTTTAAAGAGGATAATGGCGCCATTCGTCTGTTTGCCAGTAGCACCATCGGCAACTATCTGCTGCCAGGGATGATCGCCGCCTATCGTCGTGACTTCCCCACGCTGCCGCTCGAACTGAGCGTCGGCAACAGCCAGGATGCGATTAACGCAGTAGCAGATTTCCGTGTGGATATCGGACTGATTGAAGGGCCGTGTCACGAGCCGGATATCGTTAGCGAAGCATGGCTGGAAGATGAACTGGTGGTGTTTGCCGCGCCTGATGCCGACATCCTGCAACAGCCGATCACGCTGGCATCACTGGCGGCCGCCCCCTGGATCCTGCGTGAGCGCGGTTCGGGCACGCGTGAAATTGTTGATTACCTGCTGTTGTCTCACCTGCCGCAGTTTCAACTCGGCATGGAGCTGGGCAATTCTGAGGCAATCAAACATGCGGTGCGTCACGGCATGGGCATCAGCTGTTTATCGCGCCGGGTGATCAGCGATCTGCTAGAGGCGGGCACGCTGGTGGAAGTGGCTGTACCCTTACCACGCCTGACGCGCACGCTATATCGCATTCATCATCGGCAGAAGCATTTGTCGAAAGCGCTAAGTCGATTTCTCTCCTATTGCCGCGAGTAATCGCGGCTGTCATAACGTAAACGGCTAATAATCTCGCGCCGATTATGAAGGTAACTAATAACCCGACGTGAATGCTATACAGCCTGGGGTTAGCTGCTACAATCGCGCCTTATTTTTATCCAGCATAGCGTTTACACATGCATAATGACTCAAAAACAACACAACAACCTGGGCTGCGCCGTGAATTAAAAGCGCGCCATCTCACCATGATCGCCATCGGCGGTTCCATTGGCACCGGCCTGTTTGTCGCCTCGGGTGCCACCATTTCTCAGGCAGGTCCCGGTGGCGCATTACTCTCTTACGCGCTGATTGGCCTGATGGTTTACTTCCTGATGACCAGCCTCGGCGAACTGGCGGCGTTTATGCCGGTTTCTGGCTCCTTCGCCACCTACGGCTCTAAATACGTTGAAGAAGGCTTCGGCTTCGCGCTGGGCTGGAACTACTGGTACAACTGGGCGGTCACCATCGCCGTTGATCTCGTCGCCTCGCAACTGGTGATGAACTACTGGTTCCCGGATACGCCGGGCTGGATCTGGAGCGCGCTGTTCCTTGGTCTGATGTTCCTGCTTAACTACATTTCCGTCAAAGGCTTCGGCGAAGCGGAATACTGGTTCTCGCTGATCAAAGTTGCCACCGTCATCATCTTTATCGTGGTGGGTGTGCTGATGATCGTCGGCGTTATGCGCGGTGCAGAAAACGCCGGCTGGCATAACTGGACCGTGGGCGACGCACCTTTTGCCGGCGGTTTTGCCGCGATGATTGGCGTGGCGATGATTGTCGGCTTCTCGTTCCAGGGTACAGAGTTGATCGGCATCGCAGCCGGTGAATCACAGGATCCCGCGAAAAATATTCCACGCGCCGTGCGTCAGGTGTTCTGGCGTATTCTGCTGTTCTATATCTTTGCGATTCTGATCATCAGCCTGATTTTGCCGTATACCGATCCGAAACTGCTGCATAACGATGTCACTGATATCGCCATCAGCCCGTTTACACTGGTGTTCCAGAATGCCGGATTACTGTCGGCAGCGGCGGTAATGAACGCGGTGATCCTGACGGCGGTGCTGTCAGCGGGTAACTCAGGCATGTACGCTTCAACGCGCATGTTGTTCAACCTGGCGCAGGAAGGCAAAGCCCCACGTATTTTTGCCAAACTGTCGAAAGGCGGTGTGCCGCGTAATGCCCTGATTGCCACCACCGTGGTAGCGGGTTTGTGTTTCCTGAGCTCGAAGTTCGGCAACCAGGAAGTCTATCTGTGGTTGCTGAATACCTCAGGCATGACCGGCTTTATCGCCTGGCTGGGTATTGCGATTAGCCACTATCGCTTCCGTCGCGGCTACGTGGCGCAAGGGCATGATTTAGCTGCTCTGCCATACCGTTCCGGCTTCTTCCCGCTCGGTCCGATTTTCGCCTTCGTGCTGTGCCTGATTATTACACTGGGTCAGAACTACCAGGCGTTTCTGGCGGATCGTATTGACTGGTATGGCGTGGCGGCGACCTACATCGGCATTCCGCTGTTCCTGCTGATTTGGCTCGGTTACAAGCTGGCACGTGGCTCGCGCTTCGTGAAGTACAGCGAAATGGAATTCCCGACGTTTAAAGAGTAATGCGTTAAACGTGGGTGACATAACGCCGCTACCTTTCGCTAGCGGCGTTTTTTTTGGCAAAGATGAACCGTGTTACAACGTTTTGGGCTTTGTCATACAGATATAATTGATAATTATTATCACCTGCACTATTGTGGCTGCCGTTATGATTTCGATAAGAAACAGGTAGAACAATGCAGACCACGGATTCCGCGCTGCTGGCGGAAAATAACCGCGAAGCCGATACCATGACGCGTTATCGTCAGGTGTTACGTCAGCGCCTGATGCTGATTGGCGTACTGGTGCTGGCAATACTGGCGTCAGTGATTCTTGATTTCACGCTTGGCCCGGCTGGGCTCTCCCTCGACACCCTGTGGCAAACGCTCACCCATCCTGATGCGGTGGATGCGGGCACGCGCGTGATCGTCTGGGATATCCGCTTACCTTATGCGTTGATGGCTGTCGTCGTCGGCTTTTCGCTGGGTCTGGCGGGAGCTGAGATGCAAACTATCCTCAATAACCCGTTGGCGAGTCCGTTTACGCTCGGCGTCTCTTCAGCGGCCGCTTTCGGCGCGGCGCTGGCAATTATTCTCGGCATCGGTATTCCCGGTGTGCCAGACCAGTGGTTTATCTCGGCGAACGCCTTTGTGTTTGCGCTGTTTGCCGCACTGATGCTGGATGGCGTGACGCGCTGGACCAAAGTGTCAACGTCGGGCGTGGTGCTGTTTGGCATCGCGCTGGTGTTCACCTTTAACGCGCTGGTCTCGATGATGCAGTTTATCGCCAGCGAAGATACCTTGCAGGGCCTGGTGTTCTGGACCATGGGCAGCCTGGCGCGTGCTTCGTGGGAAAAACTCGGTGTGCTCACGGCGGCTTTCGCCATCCTGATCCCGTTCTCGATGCTCAGCAGCTGGAAACTGACCGCGCTGCGCCTGGGTGAAGATCGTGCCGTGAGTTTCGGCATTGATGTGCGCCGCTTGCGTCTGGCGACGCTACTGCGCATCAGTATTCTCTCCGCGCTGGCGGTGGCTTTTGTCGGGCCGATTGGCTTTATTGGCCTGGTGGCACCGCACATCGCTCGTATGATGTTTGGTGAAGATCATCGCTACTATCTGCCGGCCAGTGCGTTGGTCGGTGCACTGGTGCTGTCACTGGCCTCGGTAGCGTCGAAGAACCTGATTCCAGGCGTGATCATTCCGGTGGGTATCGTCACTTCACTGGTTGGCGTGCCATTCTTCCTGAGTATTATTCTGCGTCATCGGGGGACGGTGTAATGGAACAGGGATTAGGTCTCAGCCATTTCTACGCCGGTTATCCGAAGCGTAAAGTCATTGAAGATCTTAACGTGCCGATGCTGCCACGCGGCAAAATCACCGTACTACTTGGACCTAACGGCTGCGGTAAGTCTACCTTGCTGCGCGCGCTGGCGGGCCTGAGCAAAGGGCAGGGCGAACTGTGGTTGAATGGCGAAGAGCTGATGTCACAGCCGTTTGCCCGTCGTGCCCAGCGCGTGGTGTATTTGCCGCAAAGTTTGCCGGCAGGCGTGCATCTGCATGTGCTGGAGTCAATCATCGTGGCGCAACGTGCGTCCGGTGGCTTACACAGCGCATCAAGTGAAGCCGAGATTATGCATCTGCTGGAACAGCTGGGCATTGCCCACTTAGCGATGCGTTATCTGGACCAGTTATCAGGTGGGCAGAAACAGCTGGTGGGTCTGGCGCAATCGCTGATTCGCCGTCCGGAACTGCTGCTGCTGGATGAACCGCTGAGTGCGCTCGATCTTAATTACCAGTTCCATGTGATGGATTTAGTACGTCGCGAAACCCGTCTGCGCAATATTGTGACTGTGGTCGTGGTGCATGATATCAACATTGCACTGCGTCATGCCGATCACGCGTTGATGCTGAAAGAGGGCACCTTGCTGGCTGACGGCGAGCCGTCACAGGTAATCACGCCGGACACGCTGGCGCAGGTGTATGGCGTACGCGGGCGTATTGAACACTGCTCGCAGGGCATGCCGCAGGTGATGATCGATGGGCTGGTGGCGGAATCGCTGGCTTAAACGCCGGAAAAGAAGCTCAGGCTCAACATCAAGAAAGGCCGAGGGTGAATGTCGATGCGGCTTTTTAGCCAATCGCAGTCTGCCACAGCTAAAAAAGGGCGCACCTGGTGCGCCCTTACTGTCTCCACATCAACTGACGTGAACTACACCAACAAATGCTTCGCGTGGAACCGCAGATGGTCCTCGACAAAGCTGGCGATAAAGAAGTAGCTGTGGTCATAGCCCGGCTGCACGCGCAGCTCCAGCGGAAAACCTTGCTCACGCGCTACCGCTTCGAGGCGATCCGGACGCAGCTGATCGGCGAGGAACTGATCGCTATCACCTTGATCGATCAGAATCGGTAAGCGCTGTTCCACTTCACGCATCAGCAGGCAACTGTCCCACTCGCGCCAGGTCTGGCGATCTTCTCCCAGATAAGCGGTGAACGCTTTTTGTCCCCACGGCACTTCGGTTGGATTGACGATTGGAGCGAACGCAGATGCCGAAGCAAAACGTCCACCCTGACGCAACGCCAATACCAGCGCGCCATGGCCGCCCATCGAATGACCCATTACCGACTGACGATCGCTCACTTTGAAGTTGTCCGCCACCAGGGCCGGCAACTCCTCACTGAGATAATCGAACATACGATAGTGCGCCGCCCAGGGCTGCTGCGTGGCGTTGAGGTAAAAACCTGCGCCCTGACCGAGATCGTAACCGCTGTCGTTGGCCACTGCGTCACCGCGTGGGCTGGTGTCCGGCATAATCAGCACCAGGCCCAGCTCAGCGGCAACACGCTGCGCACCGGCTTTGGTGGTGAAGTTCTCGTCGGTACAGGTTAGTCCGGCGAGAAACCATACCACCGGCGGCGGCGTGTCATCCTGCGGTGGCGGCAGGAAAATGCTGAAGGTCATCGGGCAGTTCAGCACCGCCGACTGATGACGCCAGCGCTGCTGCCAGCCGCCGAAGATACGATGTTCTTCCAGCAGTTCCAGAGTGGATGCCATAACGCCTCCTTTTTACTTGTTAAAATGCACAACCGAACGAATGGATTTCCCTTCGTGCATCAGATCAAAGGCTTCGTTAATCTCTTCCAGCGGCATGGTGTGCGTGATGAAATCGTTCAGCGCGAACTTACCGTCCAGATAATCCTGCACGATGCCCGGCAGCTGGGTACGGCCTTTCACGCCACCAAACGCCGAACCGCGCCATACGCGACCGGTCACTAACTGGAACGGACGCGTGGAGATCTCTTCACCGGCACCGGCTACGCCGATAATCACTGACTCGCCCCAGCCCTTGTGGCAGCACTCCAGCGCGGAACGCATCACGTTCACATTACCGATGCACTCAAAGGAGAAGTCCACACCGCCGTCGGTCAGCTCAACGATCACATCCTGAATCGGCTTATCGTAATCTTTCGGGTTGATCAGATCGGTGGCACCCAGTTTGCGCGCCAGATCGAATTTGCTGGTGTTCAGGTCGATACCGATGATGCGACCGGCTTTCGCCATTTTCGCGCCAATGATCGCTGACAAACCAATGCCGCCGAGGCCGAAGATCGCCACGGTATCGCCTTCTTTCACTTTGGCGGTATTCATCACGGCGCCCATGCCGGTGGTCACGCCGCAGCCCAGCAGGCACACTTCTTCCAGTGGCGCTTCTTTGCTGATCACCGCCAGTGAAATTTCCGGCACCACGGTGTACTCAGAGAACGTTGAAGTCCCCATATAGTGGAAGATGGGCTTGCCGTCTTTGAAGAAACGGGTGGTGCCATCTGGCATCAGGCCTTTGCCCTGGGTGGAGCGAATCGCCTGACACAGGTTAGTTTTGCCTGACAGACAGAACTTACATTTGCCGCACTCTGGGGTGTAAAGCGGGATCACGTGATCGCCGACCGCCACGCTGGTGACGCCTTCGCCTACCGCTTCCACCACGCCGCCGCCTTCGTGACCGAGGATCGCCGGGAACACGCCTTCCGGATCTTTACCGGACAGGGTGTAAGCATCGGTGTGGCACACGCCGGTGGCGACGATGCGCACTAACACTTCACCTTTCTGCGGTGGCATCAGATCCACTTCTTCGATTTTCAGCGGTTCGCCCGCTGCC
Organism: Pantoea sp. ME81; assembly: GCF_903970985.1. Taxonomy (NCBI): domain Bacteria; kingdom Pseudomonadati; phylum Pseudomonadota; class Gammaproteobacteria; order Enterobacterales; family Erwiniaceae; genus Pantoea; species Pantoea sp. ME81. The sequence goes on from NZ_CAJCKS010000136.1 coordinate 8,051, forward strand.
CAGGCAACGGCAGCGCGGGTTTTAATCATGTTCATGCAATCCCTCTTCTTCAGATGTCGTGATTTACTTAAAATTAAAAACTCACTCAGCGGTTTGCAGCGGATGCAGCAACTCATCGTTAAGTGGGCGGTCGTCAAACATTTCAATAATCAAATACTTCAGCGCTTCCACGTTGGGCGTGAAGGCATCGCGGCGCCACATCAGCCAGGTGGCGGTATCGCGATAAGCGGGTGGCAATGCATGCTCCTGCACGCGCGCGCGGCCGGGCATCTGCGTCAGGACCGACGCCGGAATCATAGCCACGCCCGCACCGCCTGCCACACACGCCACCATCGCGTGGTAAGACTGAATCTCCATCACGCTTTTCGGTGAGGTCTGGCTTTCGCGATACCAGGACTCCAGTTTGGTGCGATACGAACAGCTGTTACCAAAGGCAAACAGCGTGTCATGCTGCGTGTCGCGGGCGCTGGTAATCGGGTCGTGATCAAGACTGGTGATCAGCACCATCTCTTCGCGAAAGGCGATGCAGCCGTTGAGGTCGTCATGAGTGGCTGGGCCATCCACCAGCGCGGCCGCCAGCGTACCGGCGCGCACTTTATCGATGATATCGCCCGAGGTGCCGGTCACCAGCGATAGCGCCACGTTGGGAAATCGTTGATGATAAGCCGCCAGCAGGCCAGGAAGACGGGTCGCGGCGGTGCTCTCCATCGAACCAAAGGCAAAGTTCCCACCCGGTTCTCCGGCACGGGCCATATTCAGCGCCTCATCGCTCAGGCTAAGGATTCGCTGAGCATAATTCAGGAAATTGTGGCCCATTGGCGACAATCGGATACGCTGCTTCTCACGGATAAACAGGTCGACGCCAATCTCTTCTTCCAGCTGGCGCAGACGAGTGGTGAGATTAGAGGGCACGCGATGCAATAGCTCCGCGGCGCGCGCCAGCGAACCGGTTTCAGCCACAGAACAGAACATGCGAAGTTGTACTAAATCCATATTCTCTTTCCGTAAACAACTTGGTTAATATTATTCACTTTTCGTGAGTGTAATCGTCATGCATGCTAATAACAAGTGCTAAAAGAATCTGAACGGGAGTGGGAATGGCGTTTCGTGTCGCGCTGAGCGCGTTTTTAAGTTTAGTGGTTGCGATGGGGATTGGGAGATTTGCTTTCACCCCGCAGGTGCCATTGATGATTCAGGACCATCAGTTAACGCTGACCAGCGCCAGTCTGGTGGCGGCGCTCAACTATCTCGGTTATCTGTGTGGCTCCTTTGATGCCATGCGCGCGCATAAGCGTGTCGAATGGCGGCTGCAGGCTGGCGTGTGGGGCGCAGTGATTCTGACGCTGCTGTCTGCTTGCGCCAGCGGGCCGTGGCTGCACGGTTTGATCCGCTTTGTGATCGGCGGTGCCAGCGGTTGGGCCATGGTGCTGATCGCTGCGTGGAGCAATGAGCAACTGCTGCATCATGGACGGCCAGGCTTGTCGGCGGCGGTGTTTGCCGGACCCGGCACCGGGATTTTCATCAGCGGAATGCTGGCGGTGGCGCTGCATGCCAGCGGTGCCAGCGCGGCACTGGGCTGGGCGGCTTATGGTTTGCTGGCGCTGCTGTTCATCGCCGCCATTGCACGTTTTTTACCGCGCACGGGACAGTTACATCGTCCCGATCAGGCGCCTGCGCCGCTGGTGCTCAACGGTAACCTGAAACGCCTGGTACTGAGCTACAGTCTCGCCGGTTTTGGTTACATTCTGCCCGCAACCTTCTTATCGCAGATGACCGCCGCGCGTTTCCCGGACAGTGCGCTGGCGCAGTTTGTCTGGCCGGTGTTTGGCGGTGCGGCGGTGATCGGCATCGTGCTCGGCATTTTGACGCGGCGCTGGGGCAGCAGCCATCTGCGGCTGGCGATCGTGCTCTGGGCGCAGGCTTTGGGCGTGATCTCCGCAATTGTCCTGCCGGGGCTGGATGGGCTGTTGATTAGCGCGCTGTTAGTCGGCGGCGGGTTCTTATGTGTGGTGCAGCTGACGCTGCAATACGGTCGCGAGCTGGCGCCGCATCACGCGCGCTATCTGGCCGGTCTGCTGACCACCGGCTACGCGGTCGGTCAGTTGGGCGGGCCGCTGCTGTCATGGATCTCCAGTTTGCTGTGGCAACGCCTCGATCCTGCCTTGTGGGTAGCGGGTGTCGCACTGATTCTGGCGGGCTTACTGGTGTTACGCCGTTCGGCACCATGAAAAGCTTTCATCTCCGATTGGATTGATTGCTGGATTACGCGCGCGTTGTGTTTCACAATACGCGCTCAGAATTTCCCCCGCAGGCGACGATCTGCGGGCGCATCACCTGCCGGAGAAAGAGTACGATGAGCACCTTAAGTCAGGAAGCCGCCCTGGTTCACGAAGCGCTGCTGGCGCGTGGCCTGGAAACGCCGTTACGCGCCCCGGTGCGCGAGATGGATGACGAAACCCGCAAGCGTGAAATCGCCGGTCATATGACCCAAATCATGCAGCTGCTGAATCTGGATCTGGAAGATGACAGTCTGATGGAGACGCCACATCGCATCGCCAAGATGTACGTGGACGAGATCTTCTCAGGCCTCGATTACGCCAACTTCCCGAAAATCACCGTCATCGAAAACAAGATGAAGGTGGATGAGATGGTCACCGTGCGTGATATCACCCTGACCAGCACCTGTGAGCACCACTTCGTGATTATCGACGGTAAAGCCACCGTCGCTTATATCCCGAAAGAGAAGGTGATTGGTCTGTCGAAGATCAACCGCATCGTGCAGTTCTTTGCCCAGCGTCCACAGGTGCAAGAGCGCTTGACCCAGCAAGTGCTGGTGGCGCTGCAAACTTTGCTTGGCACCAACAACGTGGCGGTGTCGATTGATGCGGTGCACTACTGCGTGAAAGCGCGTGGCGTGAAAGATGCCACCAGCGCCACCACCACCACATCACTGGGTGGCCTGTTCAAGTCCAGCCAGAATACGCGCCAGGAGTTCTTACGCGCGGTGCGTCACAGCTAATCCTTTGGGCGGCTTATTGCCGCCCGTTTTCTCTCTCCGTCAGGTCACTCGATGCAACGCTATCTTGCGCTGGATTTCATTCGTGGTTGCGCCATTCTCGGCATTCTGCTGCTCAATATCGTGGGTTTTGGCTTGCCATCTGCTGCCTATCTCAATCCGGCGTGGCAGGGCACTATCTCGCTTTCCGATGCCTGGACCTGGGCGATCATGGATGGCCTGGCGCAACTGAAATTCCTCACGCTGTTTGCGCTGTTGTTTGGCGGTGGCCTTTATCTGCAGATCCCGCGTGGCAGTCGCTGGATGTCGGCGCGCCTGACGTTGCTGGTGCTGCTGGGTTTTATTCACAGCATCTTCTTCTGGGAAGGGGATATCCTGCTGGATTACGGTCTGACCGGGCTGATTATCTGGCGGATGCTGCGTGAAGTGCCTTCGGACAAAGCTCTGCTGCAAACTGGCGTGTTGCTTTACCTGATCGGTTGCGGCGTACTGCTGGTGTTTTGGGGCATTTCCAGCCCGGAACCGGGCCGTTCGTGGCTGCCGGGTGCCGCCGATATCGAGTATGAAAGCTACTGGAAACTGGTCGGTGGCTGGGAAGCGATTCAGAACCGCCTCGACCATCTCTCATCCGGCTTGATGGCGCTGGCCGCGCAGTACGGCTGGCAGCTGGCGGGATTGATGCTGATTGGCGCGGCGTTGATGCGCAGCGGCTGGCTGAAAGGCGAGTTCAGCGTGCAGCACTATCGTCGCTCGGCCGCGCTGCTGCTGACGATCGGCTGGCTGATAGCCATTCCCGGCATCGTGGCGCAGTGGTTACTGGACTGGGAGTTTCGCTGGAGCGGCTTCTTACTGCAGGTGCCTCGCGATCTCGCCAGCCCGTTTATCAGCCTCGGCTATGCGGCGCTCTGTTTTGGCTTCTGGCCGCAAATCGGTGCCACGCGTATCAGTTATGCGCTGCAATGCGTTGGCCGCATGGCACTCAGCAACTACCTGTTACAGACGCTGATCTGCACCACGCTGTTCTATCGCTTCAATCTGTTCCTCAAGTTTGATCGCCTGCATCTGCTGGCACTGGTCCCGGCTATCTGGTTGGTCAATATCCTGTTTTCAGTACTCTGGCTGCGCTTTTTCCCGCAGGGCCCGATGGAGTGGATTTGGCGCAAACTGACACGTCTCGCCGCCGGCAAAGCGGAACCTTCCTCCCGCATCAGATAATGATGTTCATCACAAAGGTTGCAGATTTGTATGTAACCGTTTTCATTCGTGTGACGTGATTCACGCAGTTGAGCAAAATGCCCTGACAAAATAGCGCCGTTACGCGCTTGTCGCGCATTTTCTCCTCTGTGGAACAGCTGCATGATAACGATTCGAGATGTCGCCCGTCAGGCCGGTGTATCAGTAGCCACCGTGTCGCGTGTGCTCAATAACAGCAGTGCAGTCACCCCTGATACCCGTGAAGCCGTACTCCAGGCGGCGGAATCACTGGGTTATCGCCCGAACGCCAACGCGCAGGCACTGGCCACCCAGGTCAGTGACACCATTGGCGTGGTGGTGATGGACGTATCCGATCCCTTCTTTGGCGCATTAGTGAAAGCGGTAGATACCGTGGCGCAGCGCGTGCACAAACACGTGTTGATCAGCAATTCCTGGCATCAGGAAGAGAAAGAACGTCATGCGATTGAAGTGCTGATCCGCCAACGATGTAACGCGCTGGTGGTACACGCGAAAACGCTTTCAGACGCTGAACTAACTCAGTTTATGGATCAGGTTCCAGGTATGGTGCTGATTAATCGGACTATTCCCGGGTACGAACATCGTTGCGTCTGCCTGGATAATGTAACGGGTTCACTGATGGCTACGCGCATGTTGTTACAACAGGGCCATCAACGCATTGGTTATCTCAGTTCCAGCCACCCGATTGAAGATGTGACGCAACGGCGTGAAGGCTGGCTGCAAGCCTTGTCAGAGCAGGGGATTCGCCCGCAGGAGTCCTGGATTGCCCATGGCGAACCGGACA